>JADFPZ010000203.1 GCA_022562075.1 Candidatus Zixiibacteriota bacterium
GGGCTACTTTCTTGATGAATTGTTTGGTTGCGGTATAGGCATTGCTACATTAATAACAGGCGGCATAGGTGTCTCAAACATTATGAACGTAGTGCTTGAAGAGCGCACCAAAGAGATAGGTATCAAGATGGCGCTGGGTGCTCGTCAAAGTTACATAATGACTCAATTTATAGTAGAAACATTACTGATAACTTCTATTGGCGGACTTGCTGGTTTTGCATTTGCATATTTGATAGTCTCTTTATTCCCTATGTTAGGCTTTGAAGATTTTGTCGGCGTACCAACCGTAGATATGTGGGCTGGTATTATTGCTGCAGTATTGCTAGGTGTAGTAGGCTTAACAGCAGGATATTTTCCTGCAAGACGAGCCGCAAACCTTCAACCGGTACAGGCCTTAAAACTGTTTTAGAGTTATGAATCTTTCAATATTATTTAACATATTCATACGCGATTTCAGGAAACAGAAAAAACGCATCACTCTTACACTAGTGGCGTTAGGCTGGGGAACCCTTTCAATTATGCTGCTGCTTTCGTTTGGAGAAGGTCTGCATAATCAGATGACAATTAATGGTAAAGGGCTTGGCGAAGGTATGGCTGTGATGTGGGGCGGTCAAACTTCGATTCCATTTAAGGGGCTGGGCAAAGGGAGGCCAATTCGTTTTGTTGAAGAAGATATTGACTATTTGGCTGAAAGAATGCCCGAGCTGAAATATGTAGGCGGAGAATATTCGCGCTGGGGAGTTGCCGTGAAATACGGTGACAAGGTGCTAAGCGAACATGTTACAGGCATTACTCCAAATTATGAGCAGATGAGAAATCACATTCCGCAAGTGGGCGGCAGAATGATTAATGAAAGAGATGTTAAATTGAGACGGAGAGTAGCTTTTTTGGGTGATGGCTTAAAGGAAAAGTTGTTCGGCGATGAGGATGCGATTGGCAAGCAAATCAGTATAAATAATACTCCCTTTATGGTTGTTGGAGTTATGCAGCACAAAATGCAAATGAACAGCTATGGTGGGAGAGACACAGATAAAGTTTCTGTTCCATTTACTACATTTGCAACAATTTATGGGTACCGAAATCTTAATTGTATGTTGTATGCCCCTCACTCTACCGATGATATGAAAGCCATTGAAACTCGTGTAAACGAAGTAATGGGACAGAAGTACAAGTTCGACCCTACTGATGACAGAGCCTTGTCAATATGGGATTTGGTCGAAGGTCAGCGCGAGATGAATAATATTATGCTCGGTCTAAAAATTTTTCTGGGGATAATAGGAGGTCTGACTTTGCTCATTGCCGGAGTAGGGGTTGCAAACATCATGTATGTTTCAATCAAAGAGCGGACCAGAGAAATTGGTATCAAAATGGCAGTTGGCGCTCGTAAATCATACATACTCAGCCAGTTTTTGTTTGAGTCTCTTTTGATAACTTTTCTGGGCGGGTCGTTAGGTATGTCCGCTAGCTACATTTTGACCGAAGGATTCAAGCGCATACCAATCGAATCCGATGTTATAGAATTTATGGGTCGTCCTACGGTTTCGCTGGAAATTGGAATTGCGGTAATCGCAATACTCGGTTTTATGGGACTTGTTTCGGGGCTGTTTCCTGCCATGAAAGCTGCCTCCGTCAATCCGGTTGAATCCTTAAGATATGAATAGAGAAGTGGGAAATTATCATGATTAAGTTACAAGATGTTATAAAAGACTATCAGACCGGTAAAGTAAGTTTCCGGGCTCTTAATGGAGTCAATCTCAATATTTCCAAAGGTGACTATGTCGGATTAGTGGGACCGTCCGGTTCAGGCAAATCAACATTGATGAATCTCATTGGCTGTCTGGACGTGCCGACGTCGGGGAAGTACTTCCTTGAAGGAGACGATGTTGCCACGTTTAATAATAACAAGCTGGCCGATTTGCGCAATACCAAAATCGGGTTCGTCTTTCAGGCGTTCAACTTGTTACCCTATGCTACAGCCTTTGAGAATATTGAAATGCCATTGATATTCAGTAAAACCAAAGGTGCCGCAAGAAAGAAAAGAATCAAGGAGCTATTAGAATTAGTAGGACTGTCTGATAAAAGTAACAACAAGCCGACTGAGATGTCCGGCGGCGAAATGCAGCGAGTAGCGATTGCACGGGCATTAGCCAACGAGCCCGATCTAATCCTGGCAGATGAACCGACCGGAAACCTTGATAGCAAATCTGGCGAAGCAATTGTCAAAATATTCGATATGTTATCAAAAGACGGCAAGACTATTATGATTATTACCCATGACGTCAATATTGCTAAACATACCAATCGAATTATCTATATCAAGGACGGCCAGATAGAATCAAACGGGCATATGCCTCATTAGTATTTTTTCGACATATTTTCAAATTATCTTGAATTGTGATTGAGTCAAAGCGGCTGACAAATTAGATTGCTGTCATGCCTTCAAGACTTTCTCAGATTGAACCAAAATTTTACCCGGTCACGCACAGGCGCTGGAAAGACTTCGAATTGCTTTTTGGTAAAAACGGCGCCTGCGGTGGCTGCTGGTGTATGCATTGGCGCCTCAAGCAATCAGAGTATGACAAGAGTAAAGGGGCAGGGAACAAGCGGGCGATGAAAAGACTGATTAAAACCGACAGGCCTCCCGGAATTATTGGTTATCTCAAGAATGAACCGGTCGCCTGGTGCTGTGTGGGTCCCCGAGACAGCTTCCCCAAACTCGAACGGTCACGGACACTCAAACCAATCGATGACCAGCCTGTTTGGTCGATACTTTGCTTGTTTGTTGCTAAAACTTTTCGCAATGCCGGGCTTTCTTCACAAGTTATCACGGCTGCTGCAGAATATGCCTTTTCAAAAGGAGCTAAGATAGTCGAGGGCTATCCTTATGTGACGGGCAACAAGAAATGGGCCGACCCGTTTGTATTTACCGGGTTGGCTTCATCGTTTAAGAGAGCCGGATTTAAGATTGTAGCAAAGCCATCAAAGAGCAGGCGGATAGTAAGATTGTTCAGATAGAAGGCGCAGTTATTCCATGTCAATAACAGGGTCCCGGTGATGGAGCGCCGCGGAAAATATCATCAATAATATATACAAGGTCGAGGGCAGTAGCAGATCGTCCATCGAAATTCAAATCAGCTTCTATGGGGCATGGAGGCGCCGGTCCGCCTCTGAAAATATAATCAACCAGATAAACTAAGTCAAAAAAACTATTGTCATCTCCGTCACCATCGATATCTCCACGAATACCTATGCAACAGGTGTCTTCGAAAGAAACCTTAAAGTTTAGAACTTCTTTCAGGCTGGTAATAGAAGATAAGTGGTCATCCCCTTGGCCAACGCCTAACTTGAAAACAATCTGCTGAGTATCATTTGGGGCAAAATCGAACGGACCAAATGACACAAACATGTGTGCGTCTTTAAAATAACTATCTAATTCACCAATGCCAGTCACTGGGTCACCGGCAACCATGTATCTTGTTCCGTTTGCCAAAGGAGTACCCCCGGACTGAGCGTCAAGCCCGTTCATGTATTGATAGGTCCAACGCGGGGAAATCGGAGTGCCTGGATTAAATAAGCTGAAAAAGGAATACATACCGAGGTTTTTGTAATTAGACACCGGTTGACCATCTACAAAGGCTGTATCGCCGATTGAGGGAGTGATCGGGCCTTCAATCAGTTTTCCTCCAAAAGCCGGGACACGGGTGCCGTAATCGGTGTCTGAGCCATCATTGTAGCAGAAGAAAATGTCGTTAAGCGTATCACAGCCAACGAAATCATCTCCGGCGTTACCAAGGTCAGGGTCGAACCACATGCTAATGAAAAATCCTTCGTAGTTGTTGCCGCTTTTATTGATAAGCTTATATTTTAAATAGACCGATAAATCCTCAGCGCCCGCAGTAATTGTGGGAGGGACTGCCGCTGTAAATGTAAAAGTGTCGGGAGTAAGCAGCTTGAATGTTCTCAGCCTGAAAATCGTACCCGGTTCGGGCAGGCTCTGATTGAAAGGCGGCGCGACTCCTCCATTCCAATTTATGAGAACTGTGCGGGCGATTGTTTCTTCGTCTAAGCCTGCGTATGTTCCGGCTATTATCTCCGCGGCCCTGGTTTGGTATCCGGATTGTCCTGGGGCTGAATCGGTAGGGTATATCCAGTAAATCCAATCAGTATAAGGGTCGTTATCACCGCCGGAAGCCGAGTGCTCTCCACCTCCGGGACCGAAGACAGAATCTAAACTACAGCCCCATGCTTCAAGGTTATAGGTTGAGTCATCACCAAAATCAAGATGCCATACTATCATTCTTACGTCATCGCTGGCATCGTTTGGAGTTCCTTTGCCAGTATTCCAAAGTTCGAATGGTACCCAAGTTGCAAGGTCATCTTGAAACCATCTAATTGCTATACTTCCCCCGCCAAGCGAGCTATCATATACACCGGATGAATTGGTATCGCCGGTAAAGCGCATTTCGTAGTCGTATATGCCTAAATCTTGTGC
>JADFPZ010000204.1 GCA_022562075.1 Candidatus Zixiibacteriota bacterium
GGCAGCTTTAGCTTCACGTGTAAAACGGGCGCGGCTGGTTTCGTCCTGACTGAGGTGAAAAGAAAGAAATTTGAGCGCTACTTTGCGGTCCAGCTTGGTATCATGAGCAAGATAGACTTCCCCCATCCCTCCGGCGCCGATTTTCGAGATAATCTCGTAGTGCGCTACTCTCGTACCGGCGGTCAGCGGGACGAAAGATCTGGTTTGATCGTCGTCAGAACCCTGTACTGTCATAAAAATTTTCCTTAGCTTGGCATGAGCAGCTATCATAAATAGCTGCTTACAAGGTAGTTCTTTGAATCCATGCAGGCAAACTCTAATCTGAATAGCTATGTTAAAATATAAATTCTGGGACTCTCACTCCCACGAAATATTTAATTCAGTCAAAAATTTAATCTTGACATCTGTTCAAGAATGGAGTTTAATAGCTGAAATTGTAGGATAATTTTAAGATGAACAATTTCCTTTTACAACTCGAAACGGAGGCGGCCAATAGTATGAATCAACTGCGCATTAGAGCAGCATCGCCGTTTGGCCTGACAACGAGCGGGGGAGAAGGATTTACTTTGTAAAAAAATTCACAAAGAGTTCTTTGTAGCCCGCTTCTGCCAGATGGTTAAAGCGGGATTTTTTTTGTTAAATTTTGATAAAATAAAGGTTTTGACATAATCAGTATGGAATTATACGAAGACGAACAGATTCACAGCGGCGACTTAAGCATTGTCGCTGCCTTCAAGAATCTGCTGCCTTTTTTAAGAGCACAAAAGAAAAGGCTGTATATTGCTTTGGCACTTCTTGGCGGAGTGACCGGTCTTTCGCTGCTCTGGCCAATATTGGTGCAGCAGGTGATAGACGGTCAGCTGGTGCGGCAACTGGAGCTGGAGCCGGCTTTGCGAGAGTTTGAGCCTATCATAGTGCTCGGCCTGGCGATTGTAGCGATTCAACTAGCGACAATAGTGATGCAATATTATCAGCGAGTGATGCTTGAAACTGTCGGTCAGGACATCATGCTCGATTTAAAAGAGAAACTGTTTGAGCATGTCTTGTCACTTGATGTTTCATTTTTTGACAAGAATCCGGTCGGACGGCTGATGTCACGCATTGAATCTGATACAGAATCGCTGCGTCTCTTGTTCACCAATACAGTAGTGTTAGTGATTGGAGACTTGCTTTTGATAATTGGGATTTTTGCGGTCATGTTTTACAAAGAGTGGCGGCTGGCGCTGGCATTACTAACTGTCATGCCTGTATTAATCATAATGATCTGGGTTTTTCATAAATTAACCAGCCATCGCTTCTTGATAGTCAGGCGAAGGATGGCCGAAGTTACGGCTACTCTTACAGAATTTCTGCACGGTATGTCAATTGTTCAGATATTCCACCGCGGCGATTACACCAAGAAGAAAGTGTACGACGCCAACGAGCGAAAATTCAAAGAGGATGCTTTCGTGAATGTATCGGTAGTGCTCTTTTTTAATCTGCTTTTTTATTTGGAGTACGTAAAGATTGGCATCACGCTTCTTTTGGGCGCCTGGCTGGGAGTCTCTCCAGGAATCATCGTCCTGTTTATTCTGCTAATCTGGCGCGAGTTTGACCCGATAGCCAGAACCGCCGACCAACTGGGGAATTTCCAGAAAGGTTTGGCTGGTGCCAGAAGAATATTCGGGCTGCTGGAGATAGAACCTCGCCTGACTGATGCGGATAATCCAGTAGCCTGGCCGGGACTAAAAGATGCGATTCGGTTTGAGAACGTTTCGTTTTCTTATAACGATGATGACAACTATGTGCTAAGAGATGTCAGCTTTGAAATACCAGCCGGTTCCCGGGTGGCGCTGGCAGGCGTTACCGGAGGTGGCAAAAGCACAGTTGTTAATCTGATGTTCAGGTTTTATGACCCTCAAGAAGGACGTATCACTATTGATGGCGTTGATATCAGGACTATCGCTACCTCGGAGCTGCGTAAGAGATTTGCTCTGGTGCTGCAGGACATAATTCTTTTTCCGGGGGACATCGCCGAAAATATTGGTCTTGAGGCTGAAGAAATCGACAGCAGCCAGATTGAAGCCGCTGCCAAAACAGTAGCAGCTGACAAGTTTATTGAAAAGTTGCCAGACAGGTACAAGACCAAAGTTTCCGAAAAAGGAGCCAATTTCAGTCGCGGCGAAAGGCAGCTTTTGTCATTTGCCCGGGCTCTGGCCTTTGACCCGGAGCTGCTGATATTAGACGAAGCGACCAGTTCTGTTGACCCGGAAACAGAGCGAACGATTCAGAATTCGCTCAAGAAATTAACCAGCGGACGCACCTCGATTATTATTGCCCACCGCTTGTCGACGATTCTCGATGTTGACCAGATTCTGGTGATTCGCAAAGGTGAAATTGTCGAACGAGGCACGCATACAGAGTTAATACTTGCCGATGGCTACTATTCAAAACTATTCCATCTGCAATTTAAAAATAAGAACGGTGTAATGACTAATGTTGAATAAATTAAAGTGGCTGCTGCAGTTTTATCGCGGTCACCCGCTGATTCTGTCGATTCTATTAATACTTACGCCACTGCACGCCTTTATCAATGTTGGCATTCCGCTAATGCTCGGTTTTTCGGTAGACTACACCCGCAGCGGCCAGGTTCCGGCACATTGGCTGGCGCAGAGGGTTGTTGACTGGGGCAGTCGTCTGGGATTTGAGCCGGGAACTTCGTTTGGGATGGTCTTTATTTTCGGAGGCTTGATCACTTTCAGCCTTTATGCCTGCTTTCAGTCGGCCAGAGCCTGGATGAACTGCCGTTTGGAGTGGAAGTTTCGTCAGTATTCTTTTGACGGTGTGACTAAAAAGGGGCCGGATTTCTTTGGACGCTTTCGCACCGGAGATTTAATTACCCGCATGACCGACGATGTGGCCGACAAACTTTCCTGGTTTGCCTGTTCGGGGATTTTTCGTACTTACGAAGCGCTGCTTCAGGTTACGTTTATATTGGCGATGATGCTGACTATCGATCCGGTTTTGACACTGTGGACAGCCGGTCCTTTGCCTCTTTTGATTTTGATTTTCTTTTTCACAAGTTCTATTTTGGAAAAACGTTACGACGTGCTGCAGGCCTCAATCTCCAAATTTAACGACGTCATGGAGTCTTGCTTTTCCGGAATACGAGTTGTCAAAGCTTATGTGAGAGAGAATGTACAAAAGAAAAAGTTCGCAGATACTGCCTTGGAACGCCGCAACGCTGAAATTATATCTGTCAAAGCGACCACAGTTGTTGATTCGCTCTATGGCTATATCTGGCAGTTGGGGGTAGTTATTGTATTGTTGGCCGGCGGCTACAAAGTCCTTTTTTCCGATTTGACGCTGGGAGGGATGGCCACATTTATTTATTACGTGGTCTGGTTAGTTTTCCCGATGTTTGATATCGGACAGTTTTTGGTAAAATCACGGCAGTCGGCTGTTTCAATTAATCGGTTGTTAGAGTTAGAAAATGTGCCGGCTATGATTGAAGATAAAGGAACGAGAGAAATCGGACCGAATTTGAAAGCACAGCTTTCTTTTGAATCGGTCCATTTTGCATTTCCTGATTCAAGAAGCCCGATATTAAATAATATCAATTTTGAAATTAAAGAAGGTCAGACAGTAGCCTTAGTAGGACGACTTGGTTCCGGCAAAACCTGGCTGATAAATTTGGTGCCGCGGTTGGTTGACCCGACAGAGGGTTCTGTAAAATTAGACGGCAGAGATTTACGTGAATATAAGCTCGAAGAACTCAGGCGTATTGTCGGCTATGTTCCGCAGGAACCGGCTCTGTTTAGCGACAGTGTCAGAAACAATATTACATTTGGGCGTGAAGGAATCAGTGATACACTGCTTGAATGGGCCATAGATATATCTCAGCTAAAAGAGGACATTGCTTCATTCCCAGACGGGATAAATACCGCCATCGGAACTCGCGGCATGGCCATCTCCGGCGGGCAAAAGCAGCGGTTGGCATTGGCCAGAGCATTAGTCGGCAAACCAAGGATACTAATTCTGGACGATTGTACTTCGGCGCTTGATTCTGCCACCGAAGCGGCTTTGTGGGAGAGGTTACATCAGGTAATGCCGGACATGACGGCCATGCTGATAACCCACCGTCCTGACACTCTGCAGAGTGTTGATATGATTTATGTTTTTGAGAATGGGTGCATCATTGAAACCGGGAAACATGACAAGCTGATTAGCAGCGGTGGCGAGTACGCCAAAATCTATCGCCGTTACGAACTTGAAGAACAGGTCAGTGCTTAAGAGCGTTTTGAAAAGACCCGCAACGTCGTTGCGAGGAGCCCCGATAGAATCGGAGTGACGAAGCAATCTTCTCGTGCCTCAACGATTGAGATTGCCGCGCTGCGCTCGCAATGATTGCTATGGAACTTTTTCAGCAAGCGCTTAAACTCTGATT
>JADFPZ010000205.1 GCA_022562075.1 Candidatus Zixiibacteriota bacterium
CTTGCTCGAATGGGCTCTTTCTATTTACAAGAAGCAATTTTGGACGTCCTTTGTGAAAACCATCTAGAGGGCTACGGAATTGGACCGGCAGACCTAAGTAGACGGCTCGGAGTATATCGCATTCCCCCAATGAATGATGCAATTGTTTCAGGATACCTATTTGAATTACAAAGTCAGAAAAAAGCACAAAAGGCACCACAGGAAAATGATAAGAAGGGGAAAGAAACTGGCTGGCGGTTAACTCAAAAAGAATTTGAACGCAGGCGTGATGATATTTAGGCGTGGCGATTACAAAATCGCCATGATTCTTACAGTTACTCGCAGGCCGGTTCACTTATTGAAGGGTCACCGTCTTGCGGTTCCGTATCCCCCCTACCACAATTCTGCCAGCACAAACTCCGATGTCTCTAATGCTGAAATAGCCACCGAGGCTTCGTCTTCAATGCGGGCCTGGTCGCCCGAATCAATTTCTATTTCGTTGACTTGCAGCTTTCCTGAACTAACATAGATAAAATATTTCTTGTGACCATCAAAGTTGTGCTCAAGCTGCTTGCCGGGTTCAAGATTTCCCAGGAATAATGCCGCGTTGGAATTGATAATCAGAGCATCATCGATCGCCCCGCCCGAAGCAACGGCCAGCAGACTATTGGCTCGGTCGACCTTCGAGAAATCTTTTTGCTGATATGCTGGATTGAGTTCTCTCTTGTTCGGCATAAACCAGATTTGATACAGGTGCAAGTCTTCGTCTTCGCGGTTATACTCCGAATGACTTAGACCAGTTCCGGCCGACATCACCTGAACTTCTCCGGCTTTGATTCGTTCCTTGTTGCCGATATCGTCCTCGTGGGTAATAGTTCCAGTCAAAATGACAGTAACTATCTCCATCTCGCGGTGGCTGTGCATACTAAAACCTTTACCGGGAATGACAATATCATCGTTAAACACCCGCAGAGAACCAAACTGCGTATTATTTGGATCAATGTAACTATTAAACGAAAACAGCCAGTACGATTTTAACCAGCCGAAGCTGCTGAAATAGCGTTTGGATGCTGGAATTTTGTTGATCATTAATCCCTCCCATGCCCCCAAACAATAATAATTTAGCAAAATTCTAATTGGCTATAAAGGAATAGCCAAATCGGCTACTATTGCAAATCCTATATATCACATTTTTTGCCAGTTGTCAATTAACTATTGACGATTGCACGTTTGAGCAGTATTTAGTGTCCGACATTCTAATAAGGAAACAAATGACTTTAAAAAAACCGCTGACAAATAGACAAAAGACCGTTCTTGAGTTTATAGAAAAGTTCACGCTCAAGTACGGCAATTCCCCTACAATAAGGGAGATAGGTAGTGACCTGGACATTTCCTCCACCAACGGAGTCCGGAGTCACCTCGATGCCCTAATCAAAAAGGGCTACCTGAAGAAGACTGGTTTAATTTCACGCGGAATTTCTCTGGTAAAAAAATTAAGCGTCGGAGTAGCCAGAATCCCCCTGGTCGGCTCAGCTCCGGCCGGATACCCGATTGATGCGCCAGAAAATGTTGATGGTGATATTGCTGTCGATGAATCATTTCTGCCGAACGGTGTGAGTTTTACTTTAACTGTCATGGGTGATTCCATGAAAGGTGCCGGCATTCACAATGGCGATTTGGTTATTGTCAAGAAGCAATCAGAGGCTAGCAAAGGAGATATAGTCGTAGCCATTGTCGACGGCGAGGCAACCATCAAGCGCTACATGCCGGAAAATGGGTTGATAATACTTCAACCGGAAAACAACGATTTTAAACCGATTTCAGTTACACCAGAATCCGGAGAATTTCGAATCGCCGGACGAGTCGTCGGTTTGATGCGAAGATTTGCTTAAAAAAAGCCCGCTTGTTCCAGTGGGCTTTTTTATAACTATAAAACCAGTTCTAACCTTCTTCGGCTTTAGCCTCTTCCGCTTTCGCTTCGATAAATTCCAGTTCAAGAGACAATTTGACATCGTTACCGACTATTAATCCGCCGGCATCGAGCGTCTTGCTCCATGAAACACCAAAATCATGCCGGTTGATGGTGGTTTCGGCGCTGAATCCGGCACGGGTATTGCCCCCTGGACCCTGGACAACTCCGTGAAGTTCACAGTCAAAAGTAACTTCCTTGGTGACACCACGCATAGTCATATCGCCAGTTATCTGAAACTTGCCGTCTTTAACCGCGGTAACTTTTTTTGATTTGAACGTTATTGTAGGGTTTTCTTCGACCGCAAAAAAGTCTGAGCTTTTGAGATGGGTATCCCTCTTCTCATTGTCAGTGTCAATCGAGGCAACCTGAATCGTAAATTCGGCGCTTCCGTTTTCAACTGCGTTGCCGTCAAAGACCATCTTGGCCTCGAAATCCTTAAACTTCCCTTTGATTTTTGAAATGGCCAAATGCCGGACGCTGAATTCAATCGCTGAGTGAACCGGGTCAATGTTCCAGTCTGCCGCCTGAACAGACATTCCAAACATGAAAGCCACGGCCAAAATAATTACTGTGAGCTTACGCATAAATATTTCTCCTCTTTTTGATACTATGAGTATAGTAAATTATTTTCTAATCCAACTATCTAACGATTATTGAAGTTACTGGTTCCAACCGGCATAGAAAAGCACTTTTTTCTGACTCTGAGTTAAAGTAATGGTTTAAGTCTGATTCTGTCGCTGCCTGACAGCCTCAAACAGGCAGACCCCGGTTGCAACAGAAACATTCAGGCATTCGACCGAACCAACCATGGGAATCCTGGCTAAAAAATCGCACTTTTGGGCGGTCAATCGCCTTAAGCCCTGACCTTCGGCTCCCATAACAATCGCGATTGGACCGGTCAGGTCAATTTCATGAATTGTCTGCTCAGCTTTATCAGAAGTTCCCACAAACCAGAGACTCGTCTCTTTCTTTAAGTTTTCCATCGTCCTGGCCAGATTGGTTACCCTGATAAATGGCACATTCTCTGCCCCGCCGCTGGCAATGCGACGGACTGTATCAGTCAGCCCGACAGCCCTGTCCTTGGGAGCGACGACAGCATCGACTCCGGCAGCATCGGCCGAGCGCAGACAGGCCCCCAGATTATGCGGGTCCTGCACACAATCGAGAATCAAAATAAACGGCGGGTGGTCAAGCTCAGCGAGAATTTCAAACAGATCGTTCTCGGTCTTCTCGCTGACAGATGAAGAGAGATTGGTGTGTTTACTTTCCCGATGCATGCCGTGAATTTATCCGATGTGAAAACATAAAGCAATAGATGACTTACAATGTTTGATAGTCACCCTGAGCCTGTCGAAGGGTGAGCCGGCCTAGCTGAAATGACAGCCCGTAAATGGCTTCGTTTTGTCATATTTTACTTTTCGAATAATAGAACTTGTGGTAAATTTGGTATTGGCTTGTTTCATAGTAATAAGCGACTGGAAACATTTTTTGCAGGGAATGTGCAGAGAATCTGACGGGAGCTCACCTGGAAGGCCGGTTGCCTATTCGAGCTGGCCAGTAGAACTAGCTTGACATATTTGTATACGTTTAATTATATTAA
Organism: Candidatus Zixiibacteriota bacterium; assembly: GCA_022562075.1. Classification (GTDB taxonomy): domain Bacteria; phylum Zixibacteria; class MSB-5A5; order GN15; family FEB-12; genus JACZWU01. Next base: position 3,552 of record JADFPZ010000205.1, read on the forward strand.
AGAATAAGCCGAGAAGAGGACACTTCACTCGGCAGTACATATCTAAAGAACTTATTCGAATTAAAAAGGAGAGCAAGAATGAAACTCTATAAAAAATCTCTAATCAGCAAAACTCTATATATCACATTTTTCTCAATGTTAATTTTGAGCGTTAACGCACCGGTCTTTGCCGAAGCTATTGAAGCAGTTGATGCTAATAATGTCGTCAAGAATAATTCTGATCAGTTACTGGAATTTCAGTCTCAAAAAGAAGCATACCGTCAGGAAGTTGCAACCAGTATTTCTGCTATCCATAACGAATTGACAGATATTCTTGAATGCTATCGGCAAATTACCGAAGACCTTGGCATTGATACCGTAGCTGGAATTGGGCAGTCCCTTGATCTTGCCATAAATGCTCTTAGTTTTTTTGACAATAAATTCGGCATAATTGAAGACATTTTTGGTGGATTTGATTTTGTAGTTGGAGACGATACAGTAACCATCGGAGGAATTCCGGTAATAAGAGATATTATTAACAACATAGAAGGTCAGGTAGCTACCTGGGGATCGGTTGCATGTGAGGTCAGCATTGCGATAACTAATACTTGCGAACAAAGAAACCCGGTTGATAGCTTTCCCAACGCACAATATGGTTGCTGGAGGGAATGCAGGATGCCATATGTGCTTACCAGAGTATGGGTAAATTTGGTAGCTCTGGGGAGACTAGTTGAAAACACAGTTGATAAAGGCGCCAAGCAGACAATTGTTGCAGTAGGTGGCGGCAACGTATCGCTAATAACAGCGCCAATCAGTGTCGTTGTAGCATTTGCGCGATTAGTTGCAGATAATATTCAGTCCTGTGATGACAATAT
>JADFPZ010000206.1 GCA_022562075.1 Candidatus Zixiibacteriota bacterium
GACTCGGCCGCGTTTGAAACAAACTCATGCTCTTGATATCTGCGAAGATACTCGGCGCCGATCTGGGTATGAGTTCCTTCTGTCTCGCGGTCTATGGCCTTACCTAAATCATGAAGCAGTCCGCAGCGTTTGGCCATGACGGCATCAAGCCCAAGTTCGGCTGCCATCAGTCCGCAAATCATAGAGACCTCTTTTGAGTGCGCCAGTACATTTTGGCCATAGGAAGTTCTAAAGTGAAGTTTACCGAGTTGGTAGATTATTTCTTCGTGAAGACCATGGACGGAGAGTTCAAAACAAGCCTGCTCACCGGCCTCACGGACTTTTACTTCCATCTCTTTCTTCGATTTTTCCACGACTTCTTCGATTCTGGTCGGGTGGATACGGCCGTCTGAAACGAGTTTTTCCAAAGCCATCCGGGCAATTTCGCGGCGGACCGGGTCGTAGCCTGACAAAATTACAGCTTCGGGCGTATCATCAACAATTACGTCGATTCCGGTAAGAGTTTCAAACGAACGGATATTGCGTCCCTCCCGGCCAATAATCCTTCCTTTCATTTCATCGCTGGGCAAGTTGACTACTGATACGGTAGTTTCGGCAGTCTGGTCGGCAGCGCAGCGGTAAATGGAGCCTAAGATTATCTCTTTGGCTTCTTTTTCGGCATCTTTTTCAGCCTTCTCTTTTATCTCTTTGATATGCGAGGCCGCTTCCATTTTGGCGGCGCTAACCATGTTTTCCATCAGCTGTTTCTTGGCTTCTTCGGGGGTCATCTGAGCAATTTTCTGAAGGCGCTCGTTTTGCTGAGAGATAATCTTCTCCAGCTCTTCCTGCCTTATTTCTATCCCCTTTTCTTTGCCCTGAATCGTAGATTCGCGGCCTGAAAGTTCATTCTCTCTTAAGTCAAGAAATTCAAGGCGCTTGTTGACATCAGCTTCTTTGTCGTCGGTTCTTTTTTCTGAAGATTCTATTTCTCGTCTTCTGGTTTCGATCTCTTTCTCGAAATCGAGTTTGACTTTCATCCATTCTTCACGGGCCTCTAAAATCGCTTCTTTCTTTTTGATTTCAGCGTCTTTCTCTCCCTGCTCTATCAGCCGTTTGGACTGACTTTCGGCATCATCGAGTTTATGGGAAATACTTTTAAGCGCCAGCATTCTGGCTACGAAAAACGAGACCGCCCCGATTACTAAGACGACAATTATATACAAGACAGGATTTTCCATTTCAGCCTCCGCTTCGGCCAATCTGACCGAATTCACCAAGGATGTTTATATTGAAACGGATTAGAAATTAATAAGAGAGTATTCGAGGAATGCGGAACGAAAGGATTATTAAATCCTCAGGGCATTATCCAGCCGGGTAATCAGAGAATCCAGCTGTTCATTGTACTGCTGGTCACCCTGGCTAACTATATCGGCCTTCTCATGAAGTTCCGAGGCTATGGATAATGACGTCAAAATAGCCAGTTTGTCTCTTGACTGGATGCGACTGGTCTTGGCTATGTCATTCATCTTCGTGTCAACGTAATCGGCGACTTTTGAAATATGGGCTGTGTCAGACACACCTGTAATGGGATAATCTTCGCCAAAAATTTTCACAATCACCTTATTATCTTTATCTAATGACATCTCTAAAATAAACGAATACTAATTCTTATTAAAATTCTTATTCCGATTTTTACTTATTTATAAGTATCGGTATAACTGCGTTTCAGTCAAGAAAAAAAAGGTCAGCCTGCCAGAGATTCCAGCTCTTCGAGGCGATTTAAGACCAAATTCAGCTTTGTTTTGACAGAATCTCTACGGTCTACATTGTCAAGATCGGCTTCTTTGGATTCTTTTAGGAGGCGGCTTATCTGAGTTTTGAGTGTTCGGTTATCCCTGGCCAGGTCAACGATTTCGGATCTTAGCTGCTCTACCAGAGCTACTACGTCGTCAACTTTTTCACTAATTAGGTTCAGCTTTTCTTTCATAGTCACTTGTCCCGTATCTCAGCATTAAACTCTTTCTTTAGGCTGTCGACAACAAGCCCCTGTCTTTCATCCACTTGACTACTCTCCAAGCTCGACTCCGACGAGCGGTAGCTGATTGATATGGCCAAAGACTTTTTCCCTTTGGCTATCTGCTTGCCTTGATAGAGGTCAAAGATTGAGACATGCTCTGCCAGCTTGCCTGCAGCCTCTCTTACCGTAGAAACAATATCGCCTGCTTTTACCGTTTCGTCAACCACTATAGCCAAATCTCTTGAAGATGCAGGATAAATAGGCAAAGCTTCAAACAGCCTCTTGTTGTCACTTAATTCAATTAAGCCCGGAATCGGCAGCTCTGCTACGTAGACCGCTTGCTTTAGGTCAAATTTGGCGGCAATGGAATTATCAATTTTCCCAATTTTGCCAATGACTTTTCCATCAGACTTGATTTCAAACGATAGCTGGTTGTCAAAGCATTTGATACTGCTATTTGAAAATTCGAATCCTGGCATCTTAAAACGCGAGCTTAAGTTTTCAAGAACGCCGGCCAGGTCATAGTAATCGTATTTGCGAGGAGAGTCTCTCCATGACTGCGGCGTCTGACCGGTGACAAGAATCAGCAGCCTGTATTCTTCGCGCCAGTTTCCCTTGGCATCCGGAGGAAAATAAACTTTGCCGTATTCAAACAGACAGAGGTCAAGGTTTCTTTGAGCTATATTATTTTTTACAATGTTGAGAGCAAAAGGAATGAGCGAATTACGCATGACATTTAGCTCAACAGAATTCGGATTTGATATTTTTAGAAGTGGTTGATTGGGATTTACAAGTGAGGCCAGACGGCTGTCGTCAAAACCATGTCCCATTATTTCATCAAATCCCTGCCCTGTCATTAGACTGCGCATATCTTCTTTGAATTTATCCAGAGGGTGAATAGGCGTAAAAAGCGGCCCCATATTGCCAACTGCGTCAGGAATTTCTGCGTACCCGCGGATACGGGCAACTTCTTCTATTAAATCTACTTCTCTTTCTATGTCGGGGCGGAAGGTAGGTACTATTACTGAAAGCTTTTTATCGTTTTTACCAATAACTGTAACTTCAAAGCCTAAGTCTTTAAAAACATTTTTCATAAGTGAGGTCTTGTAGTTAGTGCCCAGCAGGTCGTTACATCTTTGAGGCCGGAACGCGACTTTGCACGGCCTAATCTTTTTGGGGTAGCAATCTACCATGCCACTCAACACACTCCCGAAGCAAAGCTCCTGCAGCAGATAAGCGGCTCTGTCAATGGCGTATTCGATGCCGTTGGGGTCGACTCCCTTTTCAAATCGAGCCTGCGATTCCGAGGTCATGTTCAAAAATTTGCGGCTTCTGCGAATGACCGCAGGATTAAAATAAGCTGCCTCTAAAAGAATGTCGGTGGTGGCTTCACCAACTTCAGAATCAAGTCCGCCCATTACCCCGGCGGCGGCTACTGCTTCTTGGCCGTTGGTGATCAGAAGGACTTCGGGGCTGAGCTTATGTTCCTTTTCGTCGAGGGTCTTGAAGATTTCATTTTTTTTGGCACGGCGCACGACGACTTTATTTGAGCCGAAACGATTTAAATCAAAAGCATGCAGCGGGTGACCGCATTCCAGCATTACAAAGTTACTGATATCGACAACATTGTTAATCGGTCTGATGCCGCACATCAGCAGCTTTTTCTTTAGCCACCAGGGGGAATCAGCAATTGTGATATCTTTGATAATACGAGCAGCGTATCTTGGGCAGGCAGTTGTGTCTTCGATTTCAACTTTTATATATTTGCCGGCTTTCTCTTTAGAAGGCTTAATTTTGAATTTAGGACGGATAATTTTTGATGAAGACAGCGCTGCAATATCGCGGGCCACGCCGATGGCTGACATTGAATCGCCGCGGTTTGGAGTCAGTTCAAATGTCATAATATAGTCGTCATAATCAAGGGCTTTGGCCAGAGAAATTCCGACTTTAGACTTTTCATCGAGAACTATAATGCCTAAGTGGTCCTGCGAAATGCCAAGCTCGGATTCGGAGCAGATCATTCCTGAGGATTCTATGCCCCTGATGTGGGCTTTTTTTATTTCTATACCGCCGGCGAGTTTGGCACCAAGTTTAGCGACCGGCACTTTCTGGCCTACTTTAAGGTTGGGGGCGCCGCAGACCAGGTCGAGCTTTTCTTTGCCGATATCGACAGTTGCCTGTCTTATTTTGTCAGCGCCCGGAATAGACTTGACATCGAGAACTTTACCGACTACAACTTTGTCAAAGTATCTGACAGTCGGCTCTATATCTTCGCAGGCGGTACCGCAGAGAGTCAGGCGGTCACCCATCTCTTCGGCGGGCCACCTGGAGCCGGTAAGTTCGACAAGCCAGCTATAAGGAAGTTTCATTTTAGAGAAACTGCCTTAA
>JADFPZ010000207.1 GCA_022562075.1 Candidatus Zixiibacteriota bacterium
CAGAGGTTGAACTGTTGCCGGCCAACGACGTCTATATGATTGAAACTAATGACGGCAAGATTAAAAGCCTGCCGGTAATTGAACGATATGTTAAAAAAGTTGACGCTGATTCAAAGAAAGTGTTTGTCGATCCATCGGGCATGATTGAGCAGTAAAGATGAAATTTGAAATTATTACATTATTCCCTGATTATTTCAAGCTGTCGCTTAAACAGTCTCTGCTGGGTAAAGCAGTAGCTGACGGACTGGTAGAATTTGAGATAGTCGACCTGCGCCAATTCGCGACTGACAAACACCGGACGGTTGACGACACTCCCTTTGGCGGCGGCGGCGGTATGGTTTTAAAAATCGAACCAATTGATAAATGCTTAGCTTCATTAGGATATGAGCACAAATCAAACGCAGAAAATAACAGAGATTCAAAGATTGTGCTGACTTCGGCCGCTGGTGAAACATTCACTCAGCGTAAAGCTGTAGAATACTCTTGCTGCCAGAGACTGACTATTATCTGCGGACATTATCTCGGCGTGGATGAACGCTTATTAGAGCTTTATGAAATCGATGAGATTTCTATTGGAGATTATGTTTTGACCGGCGGTGAACCGGCGGCAGCTGTGATGGTTGACGCGGTGGCCAGGCTATTACCCAAAGTTCTGGGGAATTTCGGGTCGGCCCTGAGAGATTCCTTTATGGATCAAATCACCGGCACACCGGTCTATACCAGACCGGCTGAGTATAAGGGCTTGAGTGTTCCCTCGGAGCTGCTATCGGGCAATCATGAAGAGCTCAAGAAATTCCGCAATAAAGCAGCTATTCGCAAATGCTCCAAAAACAGACCTGACTTGTTACGAAATTTGGAAATATTTGAAGAAGATTTAGAACTATTAAAAGACGTAAAAAACGAGACATAATATTTTATATAAACTTTTCCTTAATGAGGTAAATTAAAATGAAAAGAGTACAACAGATAGAAAAAAGTTATTTGACACAGAACTTGCCAGAATTCTCTTCCGGCGACACCCTTCGCGTTCACGTAAAAATTAAAGAAGGTGAAAAGGAAAGGATTCAGGTCTTTCAGGGGATTGTAATCGGCCGCCGAGGCAGCGGCACCGGCGCCACCTTTACAGTCCGTAAAATGTCGGCCGGGATTGGCGTGGAAAGAATTTTTCCATTGCACTCACCCAATATTGACAAGATTGAAAGAATTAAAATTGGTTCTGTCCGGCGCGCCAAACTTAATTACCTTCGGGAATTAACCGGCAAATCGGCCAGAATCAAAGAGCGGATAGTTGAGGCCGAGAAGAAATCCACTGAGGCAGTTGCCGAAGCTGTCATAGAAGAAAAAGCCGAACCTAAGCTGGATGAAGTTCCTGATGTTTCAGAAACTTCATCTGACAGCTCCAGCGAAGACACGACTACGCAGCTTCAATCGACAGAAGAGGCTGAATCGGCTAAGAAATAGTTTCTAATATTTAAGTTATTGGGTGATTGAAGCGCTCTATCAATTAGAGCGCTTTATTTATTCTGCTATTAAAATCGTAAAAGTGGTATTGCCGTATTTTCTCTGGTCTTTGATCTTGAAATCAAATGATTCTATTTGGTCGGTCTCAGAGCTGTCGTGCTGACAAAGCAGAAAACCGCTATCTGCAAGAACCGGATATTGCCGCAGACACTTCAGAGTCTCGTCTATGATGCCTTTATACTGAGGTGGGGCTATCATTATAATATCAAACTTTTCATGTGAACTTTTTAACTTCGGCAGAGCCTCAAAAACATCTTCGCAGCGGCAATAGAGCTTATCGCCGATATCAAATACCTGTGCCTGAACATTAATAGATTCAGCCAATTTTGGCTCTATTTCAACTCCCACAGCTTTCGCTGTACCTCTTGATACAGCCTCAAAAAGGTAACTTCCGGTGCCGCTAAAGAGGTCCAGATAATTGGCATCTGCCAGATAAGGCACCAGGTAGTCAAAAATCGAGCGCCTTATTCGAGATAGCGGCGGACGGGTGATACCCAGGTCCGGCGCTGTGATTGTCCTGCCTTTTAGTTGTCCGGCAATAACTTGAAAACTGAAGTCCACCGGTGAGTTTGCTTTCTTTTTGGACATGCTACTCAAAAAAATCACTTTCCTGTCTTTTTTTGCTTTCAAAAAGCTAACGAGATTGGCTGTCATAGTCGATAATTAATTTAAGAGTTTTTTATTGATTTGAGGTGGCAAAATCGGCTATCAAATGACGATGCCAACACGAATGAAAGAAAATAATCAGCAAACGACTATTGACATGTCCCACATGGAAGAGATGCTCCGTGACAAGGGCTACCAGACTATTTGCGGCGTAGACGAAGTAGGCCGCGGTCCTCTGGCCGGTCCGGTGGTGGCGGCAGCTGTCATATTGCCTGCTGGTGTCGTAATCGAAGGCTTAGCTGATTCAAAAAAGCTGACCAGCATCAGACGTGATGAGCTGTTCGATGAAATAGTCAGATTAGAGATTCCCTGTGCGGTCGGAATAATTGATAACGAAGAGATAGACCGGCTAAACATTTTGAAAGCATCACTTCTGGCCATGAGAAAAGCGGTTACAGACTTAAAAGCAACCCCGGAAATTATTCTGGTTGATGGCGATTACCCGATTCCAAAAATTTCCCAGCCGCAGCTTTCTATTATTAACGGCGACAATCTTTGTGATTCGATAAAGGCAGCCTCGATAGTAGCCAAAGTCACCCGCGACCGCATTATGGACCGCTATGAAAAAATGTATCCTGCCTTTACTTTTTCTCAGCACAAAGGATATTATACTGCTATTCATATGAGCGAACTGAAAATGCACGGCCCCTGCGACATTCACCGCAGATCGTTTAAACCGGTGGCAGAATTAGTGGAGCAGTATGCCCTCACCTAAAAATAGAAAACAGGAAAAAGACAGAGTCAAAATTGGGCGAAGCTACGAAGAACTAGCAGCCCATTTTTTTTTGGATAGCGGCTATCTGATTCTTTCCAGAAACTATCGCGCCGGTCAAAAAGAGATAGATTTAATTGTTCAAAAAGGAAATACTCTGGTCTTTGTGGAAGTTAAATCGGCCTCATCGGCAAAATTCGGCCATCCGGCAGAGCGGGTCGACAAAAAGAAGATTGCCAATCTAATTCAAGCCGCACAGCAATATCTGATCGAAAACAACGTCGAGGGCTGCGACCTTCGTTTTGACGTGGTAACGTTTGTAAAAGGAGAAATGGAACACTATCCTGCAGCCTTTGAAATCGAGAACAACTAACTGTCCGGAGTGGACAAGCTTTTTACGGTATCTGAAGCTGTCTTCAGGATTGAGTCCTCAATAGCTACCAGCGAATCAACATAGAATTTCACAAAACCGGCATAGCCGACATATTTTTCGGCCTCTTCTTTATATGCCGATAAAAAAGACTCAATTTCGTCAATTGTTGTTTTCTGGGCCGTCAGAAGCGATTCCCGGAAGGCTACATATTTTTCAGGCTCATCCATAAATTTGGCCGTGGCCAGCCAGGATTGGGCTGTTATCAGGGCATATTTTTGGGATAATTCTTCGTTTTTGGCCGTTTCATATTTGCCGTAGATGAAATAGGCGAACGGAAGCCCAATTATGGCAGCCACCAGCAGCAACCTTTTAAACCAGAACAAATTAGCGCCAACTTTCTGTTGCAGTTGTTTGTTTAAGATGATAAACTACATAGTGCAAAAAATGGGGTCAACAAGATAGATGCTGAAGCTTGAATATCCGATAAAAAGGCGAAAAAGCCGGGTTATAAAAATCGGCGAGGTATTGATTGGCGGCGGTTTCCCTATTGCGATACAGTCAATGACAACCACCGATACCCGCGATGTTGAGGCTACTGTCACTCAGATAAATCAGCTTTATGATGCCGGCTGTGACATTGTGCGCATCTCGGTTTTAAATCACGATGCCAGCCATCACCTCAAGAAAATACGTCAGACGGTAGACAAGTCCAGACCACTGGTGGCAGATATTCATTTTCAATACAAACTGGCTCTTAATGCGATTGAGGCCGGTTTTGAAAAAATTCGCATTAATCCAGGTAATATCGGCGCCGAGTGGAAAGTGCGCGAAGTTACCAAAGCGGCCAAAGAAGCTTATGTGCCGATTCGAATCGGTGTCAATTCCGGCTCACTCCCCAAAGACCTGCTTGACAAATATGGCCCTGAAGACCCCAAAGCTTTCGCCGAGGCCGCCATGCGCGAGGTCCATGTACTCGAAGATATGAATTTTGAAAATATCGTTATCTCGGTTAAATCGACCAATACCCAAACTGCTTTCTGGGCTTATCAAATGATTGCGCAAGAATGCGACTACCCTCTTCATGTCGGAAT
>JADFPZ010000208.1 GCA_022562075.1 Candidatus Zixiibacteriota bacterium
GGCCTGTCAGTATGGGGGGCAGGGCTGTAAACAGTTATAGAGGGTTATAGATGTCTTACAAAATCAAAACCGGTTCAGCCAAGATTCTGATAATTGATGATGAACCGGAAATTACTGATATCGTAGACACTTTTCTGACCGAAGCCGGTTACAAAGTTGCGGTAGAAAATTCACCTCTCAAGGCAGTCAGCAAGGCTAAAGAGTTCAAACCAGATGTTGTCCTGCTTGATATTATGATGCCCGGCAGCGACGGCTACGCTATCTGCAAGGAACTTAAGCAGGACCCTGATTTTGCCGATACCCCTATAATTTTCCTGACTGGAAAAGACCGCGAAGATGACCAGGGCAGATCGTTTCAGTCCGGCGGTGACATGTATATTAAAAAGCTTTTCTCCTGTGAACGGCTTCTGGAAATCGTCAATATAGTGCTGATGTCAATCGGCTAAGACAAAGGCCGCCGGCCTTTTTTTTGTTGCAATTTATAGTGCGGTGCACTATATTATGGCCTGAGATGAGAGAAATTAAGAGATATTCAAACCGGCGGCTTTATGATACAGAAAGCAGCCGGACTATTACCCAGTCTGACCTTTCTCTAATGGTAAAAGAGGGTATAGAACTAAAAGTAATTGATTCGCAAACTGGCAAAGATATAACCGTTCCTGTATTGGGCAGGCTGATGCTCTTTGAAGCTACTCACTGGAGCGACCATAAAGGTTCACAAGAATTATTTAAGGCAATAATATTAACCGGAGGAGAATACCCGATGTCGATACTAAAAAACACTATCCTGGCCTCTTTGGGCGCTTTACAGGTGACCAAAGAGAAAGCTACCAAGATTATCGATGATCTCATCAAAAAAGGTGAGCTCGATAGTTCTGAACGCAAAAAAGCAATTATGGAGCTTCTGAAAAAAGCTGATAAGTCTACGGCTGATTTTAGAAAGAAAGTTTCTTCAGAGGCAGCAAGAGTTCAAAAGGACGTTTCTGCATTTGTTCAGGAGATGAAACTGTCTAAGCAGAGTGATTTTAAGAGACTTGAAGCAAAAGTTGATAAGATAAGCAAGCAGCTCAAGAAAATTGAGACGGCCTTAGCCGGTCTGAGCAAGTGAGCCGTATACAAGCCTGCTTAAACTTGCCAGAGAAAAACGTCAGGTTGCATCCCGGCCAAAGTCGGGACATGAGCTGACGAAACTACATCAACTCGAAAGTCTATGACTGTTTCAGTTTTCTAAGAGCGCTATTTTTCACACGGAAAAGCAGTCGGGCCGCCTCTAAAGAGGAAGTCCACTATATAAATCAAGTCCAAGATGTTGAAGTCGCCGTCACAGTTAAGATCGCCGGCAGGGAAAACTAAACTTCCATCAGGATGAACTGACATTGTGACCAGAATAGAATCAACCGGCTGCCAGATATTATCATAGTTAATTCTAATATATGCGGTATAATCCAGCGGTCCCAGCCCGGTTGCATCGGCGTTTACTGTTATCATGGCGGGAGTTACGCCGTTACTGATATTGACATCCAGCCATGATTCCGTTGTCACCAGCTCGAATCCAACAGACAGGCCATTGTGAGCGATTCCCAGCATACGAGTTTCAAGAGCAGGCGAATCAGAAAAAGCATTGAATGTCAGGCTTTCAGTAGACAGCTCAAAACCACCCGCTCCGGCGGTGGCATCGTAATAGGCAATTACCGGTACGAATAAATCACTCCCACGCTCCAAGACTATATCTAAAGGTGTGGCCAGATCAATTGCTTCCGGGGCAATATTTCCCATTCCCGCCGAAACTCTGGTGTAATTCAACATCATCAGATTTTCATTGTCATTCAGGAAATTTGAATTTTGGTAAACATCAATTTGAAAAATGAGAGATGTATCGTTACCGATCTCTGTGCCGCTGCCAACGCCAAGATTTGACGGGATCGAACTGGTCAATTCGAAAACAGCGTTGCTTCCGCCACCCTGCTCCAGAAAAGGTAAAAAGAGACCACCAGCATCCTGGCTAAAGCTGCCGAGTACCATAAGACTTACATTATCAATATCTTCCGGCACGTTCAGTAATCGGGGAATATAAATTGTATCATTGCCTGCTGCCGAATAACTGTAGCTACCGGAAACTGAACAATTCAGGGGGATCATTGCAAAAAAATTGGCGGATAATGCAACAATATCAGAGAGAGTAATACCTGTAACACCATCACAATCGGCATTGGCGGCATTGAAAGGCGAAACCGGCAGGCCTTTGGTATAATCAATGATTGTAACCAGGTCGATGATATTGAGTAGTTCATCGTCGTTTACATCTCCGCAAAGTATTGATGAGAATAAACTTCCGGCCGATAAACAAATCACCAGAAGTGTCACGCCTGCAATTTTCAATAATCTCATTTGCTATTCCTCCCTATGAGGGTTGAGGGGAAAGACACTATCAATCTATTCACGAAACGACTTGTAATCTTAATAAAAATAGGGAAGCTCAGGGCCACTCCCTCGAACGTACTTAGAAGAATATTGCAAATTATAATTTCGGTCAAGTGTTTTCTTGGACAAAATACAGTCATGCTTCTCTTAAGTCTGTAGAGTAAAGCACGTTACTCGTATTGTTGGCTATCGAATTAGATCTAGTAATTCTAATTCGTTGACAACTTCAACCCCCAGCTTTTTGACTCGCGTTCAGTAGTTCCTACTCACACGGGAAAGCATTGGGGCCGCCCCGGAATATAAAGTCAACCGTATATACCAAATCCAAAATATCATAGGAGCCGTCGCAATTGGCATCACCCGGTGGAAAAAATGGAATTACAATAACAGAATCAACGGCCATCTCTACATTGATTAAATCAACGGTAGTACCAATTCCTGCAAACTCAACTGCAATAGTCCCGGCATAATTGCCTTGCGTCAGGCCAATTGCGTCGCCTGACACAGTTACTGTTGCCGGTGTTGTTCCGGTGGTTGAACTTAAATTAATCCATGATTGTGATGGGTCAAGTTCAAAGCTAACTCCCGGCACAGGGAAATCAATGTCTACCATTATGGAATTTGTGGACAACGAGTCTTCGCTAGCATTGAGAAATATGTTTCTGGTGGAAATAACAAATGGTTCCGGTGAAGAAGCGTCGTAGTATTGAACAACCGGCACGCGCAAGTCGCCGTTTATGACGACTGCGAATAGAAGCGGTGAAGTAAAGTCAAATTCTTCGGGGACAATGTCCGCTGTTCCAGTCGTCTGTCGGGTATAATTTAGTAAGAGCAGGTTTTTCGGGCTGCCGGTAAAGACTCCTGTACCGACAAGATCAATGCCCAACACTATATTCGTGTCGGGATCGAATGTCGATGACAATACTATATTAATCCCGGTATTGTGGAAAGTGGAGCTCAGGTCGAAATGGCTGCTGCTTCCGGTTCCTTTACTCAATAAAGGCACATAAAAGCCATCTACGTTGCTGCTAAAAGAACTAAATACAAGTAGACCTGCTCCAGTAATGCTGTCAGGGACATTCAATAATCTGGGCAGGTAAATTGTATCGTTAGGAGCCGCCGAAAAGCTATAAGAACCCGAAAGCGTACAATTCAGGCTACCACCCTGAAATATATATTCAGCCATTCTTTCTACGTCAGAGATTGAGATTCCAGGAATTCCATCGCAATCAGCATTTGCAGAATCAAATGAGGCTGGAGTTCCTCCTCTCATATAGTCGAGTAATGTTGTAAAGTCTGAAATGCCAAATGTACCGTCGTTATTTGCATCACCGCATACTTGTGCGAAAGCGACCGGCGAGAAAAATAGAGTTACCAAAACTGCAATGATTGAAATTGATGCATGTTTCATGCTGGAGTCCTCCCATCAAGCAAATTAGAGAAAAAAGTGAATATTTATTTTTTACAATAGAAAGCCTGTCAATTTACGGCAGGGCTACCTAATTGCAATACCCTCAAAAAAAGATACATTAGTTACGATTTCTGAGCAAGTAAAAAATATGCGTGATAGGTCTACGCATAGGACAAAACTAAGATAAAAGCGTCTTAAGTTTTGCTTCTGCAATTACTTCGACCCCAAGTTTTTTGGCTTTGGCTTCTTTGGAGCCGGGCTCAGAGCCGCATAACAGATAGTCTGTACTCGACGAAACCGAGCCGGTTACTTTACCGCCATTGTCTTCGATAAGTTTTTTGAAATACGGGCGGGGCTTAGAAAGTGTGCCGGTTATTACAAAAGTCTTGCCGAGCAAGGCACCAGCCTTTGATTTCAGTTTGTAAGGCAGAAATTTCACTCCGCCTTTTTTGAATTTATTTATCATGCGCCGATGTGATTTGTCTTTGAAAAAACCAAGAATATTTTCGGC
>JADFPZ010000209.1 GCA_022562075.1 Candidatus Zixiibacteriota bacterium
GTCGTCTTGTCCAGTAAACCTTCCGACGCTCTCTGAAGTTCATCGCGGAGATAATCCACATAGAGCGACAGTTCCCTGATAAACATATGCGGACGCTCAGAGTTGGTCAATAGAGACAGTCGTCCATAGATATGGCCGACCATTTCTTCCAGTGTGGCGACTTTGGAAAAGTTGACAATGTTGGGGCCGCAGCAAATCGACGGCAGCGCCTCTTTATCTATCTTAAGTTTTAAGGTTACTGTGCCGGCCAGGTCATGACAAATACAGGCTTTGGCCATAATTTTTTTACTGGTGAAACTAATTTTTTCCGGGGAGGCGCCGCTCTCTGTAACTTGTTTCAGTTTTCGCTTTTGAAAAACTCGCGAAGCGTGGCAGATGGGAACTTTTGTAAATTCGGTGTTGGATATCAGGAAGCCCTTGGGACAGGGGCTGCCGGGTTTATTTGCGTTTATCCGTCTATTGTGAGTTTCATCGCTGGCTGTGTGGCGCAGGCTCCAGAAAGGAATACCGAGAGGTGAACGGTCACTAAGCCAGACATCGTTGTCACCGGCTGCCTGCAGCTTCTTCATGTGAAGCTCGTCAACATTTGTAACTTCCGGCACCAGCAAGAAAGGCGTTCCCCAGCCCGTGCCGTCAATATCGTAATGCTCCAGCAGGAACTTGTTTTCCTCGGCAGTACCAATGCCACCTTGCACGGTGATACGTACTTCAAGTGGTGACTGAACCGGGGTACGTCCCATACCAGCCAGTGCTTTGTTATATAATTCGTGAAGCTGCTCGACCAATTCCGCTTTCTTGCGGTCAAACTCTTCCAGTATAGGACCAATCAGGAATCCTTCGCTGGCAAAGGCGTGGCCGCCGCAATTGAGTCCGGATTCAATCCTGTATTCCGAAACCCACAGCCCTTTTCTTGCCAGAAACTTGCCCTGGATTAAAGACGAACGGAAGTCGCTTACCTTCAAAACTATTTTCTTACGCAATACTCCTTCGTCATCCAGAAAAAAATCGTCAAATTTTGCAAGGTAGGCGTAGAGACGGCGGTTAAAGCCGGCAGAAAAAATAATAGATGATCGCACCGAACTCCTGGCGTAACCTCGCAGCGAAGACATGGCATCGGCATATTCCGGAGCTAATTTTTGGCCTTTTTCGTAAGTATCACGGTCTAGTTTGGTCATCAGGTTTACGTCAATAGATCCCGGCACGGCTTGTTGGCGCAGAGAATCCTGAAGTTTGCTCTTTTCTGCAGGATCTGACGTGGCCAGCATTTTGGTATAGGAATCTTTGAGCGCTGAATCAGGCAGCATCTCAAAATAGCGAGTGATTTCACTGCCGGGCTCAAAAGGCGAGGATTGCAGCTCTTTGACCTGTTCGCCGACCCGCTTATTTAGGAATTCCATATAAGCCTGGGTACGGTTAGCCCGGGAGTCTTCGGCTCTTTCAGTAATCTCAGTATATTCCAGCCCGAGCTTATCAAAGTGATGCTTCCGCATTTGCTCCAAGAGAATGTCGTCAACCAGTGATACCACCGACGAAATGCCATATCTGGCGACTTTCAGAGGTGTGTCAATAGAGAATCCTGTACCCATAACCGGTATATGGAACAGGTGCGGGCTTTTTTGAGCTGATTTATGCATTTGCTAATTATGGTTAGCCTGTAGAACAATGTCAAACAATTAAAGTTCCGGTTTAAACAAGCCCGCGGCCGATTTTGATGCCATAGGGGGAAGAAATTTCCTATCAGAAGCCGCAGAGAGGTCGCTGTAAGCCCGAATCACCAATTTTATGATCCTCTGCGAAGAATCTAACCCCGGCTCACCTTGTGGCACAAAAACTCAATACCTAGTTGCAGCCAATTTGTAGTCGTTTTCTGACAGCAAAATCCGTGAGGCCAGAGTCAGCTCGCATGACCTGATTTATCTATGGTATTAATCGCTCCAATCGACTCTGATTAGTCTGGGATAATATAAGGTTGTGTCCTGAATAATCATCTCCATTGGTGCATTTGTGTTATAGGTGATAATCAGGCCGGCGCCAATGAGTTCGGGGTGAGCTTTGGCTGCATATATAATCACCCCCGGCTTGTTCTTCTCAGGAGGCTCGTAAACCAGTTGTAGCGCCGACCAGGGTCCGGTTAAAGCCGGCGCCGTGCGCATCATTACATCGGCGGCACCCCAACCGACCGTTTGAATTGCAAGATATTGATCTATCCTGGCGTCATAGACAACGGATAATTCCGTCGCGCCATCGGGGAAAAGAACGGCTGGTTCGACCGTCAGTTTTGATTCAAAAACCCAGGCAGAGCTGTCGCCTGTCCACCATTCAATCGCTTCAGCAGAACCCATCAGCAGACTGTCGACATGCCAGCGAGCAACATAGATAGCATGATTACCCGGCTCTTTGACACTGAATGCATATAAATACGGCGGTTCGAATATAGTAGCTGCCCCCAACATGATTCCGAAAGGATTGTCCGGCAGTTTAAATCTTGATATCGACCATTCCCCCGGATCGCCATCAATATCGCTGATAAGAAATGCCGCATGCCCGCAAGTTACAAAACCCAGCCCGCTATCGCTGTCGCAAACGCGCATTAAAAAAACAATCAGGATATCGTCAATCCGAATGCCGTTGCCAGGCCAAAACCAACTGGTGTCCTCGGTCGGGAAAAAAGCCTCCGGGCTATCTTTCGTCCCGGGCCAGTAGACAGTGAAGTCAGCGCTTGACGGGTCGTAGCCGGTCTGAATACCCATACAATTTCGGATCATCTTAACGCAGCACTGATCTCGCAGGTAGGGCGGCTTGACACCGATGTAGCTGTCGGCAAACAACCAGAGAACGCGGCCATCACCAAGATCAACCGTAGAGGCACAGTCGCCGCCGCGCCAGAAAGTATCGGAGTAAAACATTTTTTGCCCCGACTCCCAGGAACTGCTGATAAACTGTGTGCGCGATTGGGCAGCGTCACCGGCATCTACATTCGCATTAATCAAAGACATGCACACCAGAAATAGCATTACCCTCATAACCGCATTACGCAATTTCAGTAGTGTTTTCATACAAGTGCTGGAACAACCAGCAGACTCTCATTCATCCCACGGCAAGCCGTGGGGGAAACCGGCTTCGATGGAGTGATACTGCGTACGATCAATGGTGGAGCCGACTGGATTTCAATCTAAGGTTCAGGATAAGAAATTTGACCGCAAGGAATGAGGATACATGCAAATGGAGAACGACCGCTATAAAAGTCAAGTTTAAGCCCTAATGCTAATTGAGGATCAGTTGATTTATCTTGATTCATTAGACTATCACATGCTTGAAAATTGTCGCTATCGCCTTGTGCGAATAGCGCATTCGGAACTACGCCACAGTTTGTAGGCCTGGAATATAGTGTCCCAAATGTTACTACGCGTTTTTCCCCAGGTTCAAGGGTTTCATTTAAGATATATGGGGTATCTAAGCACCTGTCTAAAAAGTTGCCTAATCCATTAGTTATGCCGTTAATTAAAGCTGCTGTATCTGGTGTCAGTTCTTTTGGCAATAAGAATACTTTATACTTTTTATCGCCACAAGCAGCTGGAAAATCGTATTCATTTGATAAAGCTATTTGAAGATGAATTGCAATTGTACTGTCATTAGTGATAGTAGCTGTGATATATCTGTAATTGTGCTTAGTTCCAAGAGTGTCTGTGTGAGTTAATCCTTGGTTAGGACCGTATTCAATCTGCAGCCCACTTTTCGACCCTCGTCGGTCGTCTGACGTGCGCTGTGCCGGTGCGACGATGGGAGAAGCGAGCAGTGCAACCAGAAGTGTCCAGTGAAGTACTGACGCGTTTCGCATTTTCTTTCCTTTCTGTTGGCCAACAATTCGGACGCGCTAGCGCCAGCTTCACCCGCGCTCAGCTTTCCCGCGTCGTGTCAGTGGATCCTGTGGAATTATACAAGCGCCGTAGCCCTGAGTTCCCTGCAATCCGAACCAGGGATGAGTCACTCAGCGTGGTTGAAGTTATGGCAACTTCTTGCTACTAAATTACTTGGGCCTATAGATAAACCAAATCAATGGAGGTGGGGGGAATCGTCTGAGATGCTGAGCAAAGCGAAGTGAACCCCCGTCCGAACATAATGCCAGGTCGTCCTCTACGTGTGTAGTTTGTCTATATCTATTCATCAAAACCGCTGCCGACACATGTGATATACCTCTTTCGAAAACTGACTTCTTATCCAATAAAGAGATACTTTCTCCACGTTGCGACCTAATCTACGAAACGCTCCGCTGTGATCAAATTGTGACTTTTCTCGACGGCTGC
>JADFPZ010000023.1 GCA_022562075.1 Candidatus Zixiibacteriota bacterium
GCGGCTGCCTTCTTTACCCAGCTGTCTCAAGATGTCGAACATGCGCTGACTGGAGACAACGCGCAGATGTTTTGAATCTGATAAATCAGTGATAAGCAGATTAGTGACAATTTCGCCGAGGCGGGTTGAGTCTGTGGGGTCGACTAAGTTATCAAAATACATCACAGCCAGACGGTTTTCAGCTGCCACTGCTTCATCCGTAGATTCTACTGTTAATTTCCAGGGCTTTAATACCAGAACCAGAGCAATGATAATAGCCAGCGATGTTCCTGACAGAATCCATTTTTTCAAACCGGATTTCTGAGTTCGGCGGAAGCCTGAGATAGAACGAGAAGCGCTGCTAATATCGCCGGAGTCGAGCATTCGTTTTTCTCTTATCAAATCTGCCCCTACGTCGGCGGCTGTCTGATAGCGGGTGCGGGCGTCTTTTTCCAGCAGCTTATCGATAATCTGCTGAATGCCGTCAGGGACGCCTGAGCGGTAGCGCGCCATCGGCTCAGGAATATCATTGACAATGGCATTCATGGTAGCGGCTTCTGAGTCTCTTCTAAACGGCGTACGCCCGGCAATCAGTTCATAAAGCACAACACCAAACGAGAACAGATCAGAGCGATGGTCGGATTTCCTGCCCTCGGCTCGTTCGGGCGACATATAGGCCACGGTACCGATAGTTGAGCCTTCTTTGGTTAACTTTTCCTGCCCGGCAATAGTGGCCAGACCGAAATCAAGAATCTTGGGGTGGCCGTCACTGTCGAGCACTATATTCGATGTTTTGATATCGCGATGGACAATTCCCAGCTGGTGGGCTTTGTTTAAGCCTTCACAGATTTCTATAGCAATTGTGATAATTTCACCTACAGACAACGTTTCATCATGGGCATAGTGGTGCAGCGATTCCCCTTCAATGTGTTCCATTGCAAAATATGGTCTGTTCTGATATTCACCCACTTCGTAGATATGAACAATGTTAGGGTGACTGAGCTTGGCCACGGCTTGAGCTTCACGCCTGAAACGCACTTTTAATGCTTCGTTCTGGCTGTGCTGAAACGACAGGAATTTAAGCGCCACTCTTCTGTCGAGCTTACTGTCTTCGGCCAGATAAACTTCGCCCATGCCGCCGACGCCAATGCGCTCTATGATGCGATACTGCGATATTTTCGTGCCTTTGGTCAGGACTACGTGCGTCTGGGTTTTGTCGTTTTGTTCTTCACTCATTTTGTAGTCTCAAATTTTTCAATCAATGCCTTATACCGCGGGTGGTCACGGAGGGGATCCGAGTAAGGATGATTTTTTAATGTCATAACCGAAAAAACGCTCGGTTTTGAAAGCATTACTTCTAACAAATCCAGGGCTTTGTCCTTTTCACCAACCCTGAGATAAATCCCCGCAAGATTGTCCGTTAAGTCCATTCCGACTAACGCATCTCTTTCGATAGGAATCTGACTATATGCCTCTTCACCAAGCCTGATAGCCTCATCCTTACGTCCCAGACCGGCATTGGCCTCAGCTATTGACATGATTGTCCATGCAGAATCGTCAGCCGATACATTGGTGCCAATTACAGATTCATAGCAGCTTAAGGCCGAATCATAGCAGGCTTTACTCTTTGAGTCATCACCGATTAAATAGTAAATATGTCCAATGTCATTATAATAATGACAGGTATCAAATAAGTTCTGAGCCTCGGCAAGTGATTCTTTTTGCAGCTTAAGAGCCTTGTCAAAATCCCGAGTCGCAATTGCAAAATTCACCAACGCCCACTTTACCCTGCTCATATCAGTTTTGTTCTGAGCCTCTTCCAGCAACTTTAGCGCCTTTTCTGCGTCCCCCGTGCTTGCATAAATTATTGCAGCCCAGTTTGCATATATAAAAGGCATATCAGGGTGCAGTGATATGGCACGCTTTGCTTCTTCAATACCTTCATCATACAGACTCATGTAATTGCAGGTGTTGATAAACTCAATCGACAGATTTGCAGAAAGCGGGTCAAGTACCAGGCCTTGTTTTTGCAGTGAGAATGCCTCTTGCCACTTCCCCTGCCGACGCTTGATAAAAGCAACCGATGACAACAGAAAAGGTTCGTTAGGTTTTAGTGCCAGCCCTTTCTCGAATTCCTTTATGGCCTTGTCATAGTGTCGTCCGACGTAATAGTAATAGTATCCGAGGGCCATGTGCGCATTGTAATAATCGGGATCTAATTCCAGCGCCTTGTCCGCATAGATTTTGATCTGCCTGATACGTTCAGCAGTACGATCACCCAACATCCAGTACTTAATGGAGTGAAAATACGAAAGTCTGGCTAATGCCGGCACAAAGGTGGAATCCAATTCTACCGCCTTCTTAAACATTTGTTCAGCAAAAGGGTCCATGCGATTGAAATATTCAAGACCCCTGAGATAATAATCGTAGGCCTGCATATTTTTAGTCGGAACAGACTCAATAGCTTTCCGCTCGGCTGCATTTAGAGTTAAATCGAGAGCATCTGAGATGTGAATGGCAATTTCTTCCTGTACTGCAAAAATCTGGGTCAGGGCGCGTTCATAGTTGTGCGCCCATAGATGAGTATTGTCGGAAACATCTATAAGCTGCGGCGTGATTCGCACCCGGTCGGTATCGCCGCTTTTGTCCCAGCGGATTGTGCCCTCCAAAACGTAATCAACACCCAGTTCCCTGGCGATTTCCGGCAGGCTTTTCTTGCTGTTTTTGTATTGTATAGCGCTGGTACGCGAAATTACACCCAGACCCGAAACCGAGGCCAGACGCGAGGTTATCTCATCAGTGATGCCGTCGGCAAAATATTCGTCTTCAGCCGAGCCGAGGTTTTCAAAAGGCAGCACTACCAGCATTGGCGTGCCGGAATCAGTCGAACTCTGTCCAAACGGCATCATCATGTAAACGATAAATGTTGCTGCCAGGGCCAGACCAGCCGCCCCGATTACCATAAATTTTCTGTTCTTTTTTTTCTCGTAGGCCGGCACCGTTGGCGAACTTCCGCTGATAGCCAGAAGTTTCAAATCGGCAGTAATATCAGCGGCGTTCTGATAGCGAAGCGACGGATCACGCTGAAGCAGCTTATTTACTATGCGCTGAAGTTCATCCGGAACCTCGGCACGATATCTTGTTAGTGGCTCGGCTTTGTCGTTTACTATTGCTTTGAGAGTCGCAGCGTCGCTGTCGCGCTTGAACGGCGTACGACCGGCAATCAACTCGTATAAGACAATGCCAAATGAGAATAAATCCGAGCGGTGGTCAATTTTTTGCCCCTGGGCCTGCTCCGGCGACATATAGGCCACAGTACCGATTGTTGAGCCGGCTTTGGTAACTTCTTCGCTGCCCTTAAAAGTCGCCAGTCCAAAATCCAGAATTTTGGGGCGGCCGTCGGAATCGACTACGATATTCGAAGATTTAATATCACGGTGAACTATTCCGGCTTTGTGGGCCTTGGACAGGCCATCACATATCTGAATAGCTGTATCGATAATTTTGTTGGTCGGTAATGGCTCATCGTGGCAGAAATCATGTAACGACCGCCCTTCGACATGCTCCATCACGATATACGGCCGTCCATTAAATTCACTGACTTCATGAATAGTTACGATATTAGGGTGGTTAAGCTTGGCCGCTGCCTGGGCTTCTCTTTTGAATCGCGCCCTGTGCTCATTTTCGGTGGCAAGATTCAGCGGCAAAAATTTGAGTGCTACCCGGCGACCCAGTTCTGTATCTTCAGCCAGATAGACCTCGCCCATGCCGCCGGCTCCGATTTTCTCGGATATCCGGTAATGAGCTACCATCGTTCCTTTGGTCAGGACAACATGGGTTCTGGTATCGTCGTTTTCTGGGATATCGCTGCTCATTATACCGATCTAATAAGGCTCATCTTCGACTTAATTGCTTCTACATTATAAAGATATCCTTGAGAAGGCCACAAATCAACTTATAAAGAAGAGTCAATACTTTTAGAACTAATTTTTGGGAAAGGATAATTGAGTGGGTGCATTTGAGTAATAGTAATTGTTAACGATTGAATTGATTACGAAATCTGTCAATTATCACCAGGGTGGGTTTTTGTTTACCTTTAGATATTCGAGCCAGGGCTTAAATCCCCTTCTCTTTACTTCTGCTAATACAAATCTAAAGCCATCACCGTAGTTGGAGTCTTTGTGCTCTTCTATAAATTTTGAAAAAAACTGACCTTCCTCGGAGTTGTCGTCCATAAGCACAAGATATGCGGCATATTGGCAGCTCCCCTCGCACAGCTGCAAATTCTGAAGGTTCGGTGCATTAACAAACTGCCAGACATGCATCATCTCATGGGCCAGTACTGCTTTAAGCTGAGGACGGGGCAGCCCTGATAAAATATAAATTTCGAAATCCTGAAAAGTAACAAGTCCGGCGAGGATCTCGGTCTTTCTGAATCTGGTTACACCCAATTGTTCTCTCTGATAACTTGAGCTTAGTTTTGAAAGTTCGTCAATAGAAACGAATTTAAGTTTGAACTCCCGGTCAATTACTAAGCCTACGCCTGCGAGTTGTGCTTTTACTTCTTCCATGATTGCAGTCGCTTCGTTGTCATCTTCAACTGCCGTCGCGCGGCAGAGATTACAAATTACACGACCATCCGAGTAGCGGCGGCTGCCGTCAACTAGATCGGGCGACACATAGCTGAAACAAGAATGACATTCCAGAACATCGTCACGGTGCCTGCGGCAGACTGCGTTTTCTCTGATATCAATGTAAGCGCCGCCAATTGCAACTTCGTTGCAGACAATGCATTTTTTTCCAACATGGTCATTATAGCAGTCAGCGTGATATACTTTGGATTCGTAAGTAATGAACTCGCCGATTATTGGCTCAATGCAATAGTTACATTTGTCAGTTATAAAATTTTCAAAGCAGACTCGATCAAAATACCGGCCATTATCTCTGTAGAAATCTCCGGCACCAATCGGCTTGAGACAATTAGCGCAGATAAAATGCTCGACATGAAAGGGCTGCCCTTCAACTTTTATCCCGCTTTCAACTATTTCTTTGTGGCAGTAAGTACAGGTTGAAGCCTCAACTCGCGCCAATGTAAAGAGAGCAACGAGTATGATTGAAGCTGGTAGAAGCATAAAATATTTGACAAGTAAATTGAACATTTTATAGACAAAGAATATTGTTAAGAGCTGCCTGGAAAAAACATAAAATTATGACAAAAACGGAAGTCATCGATCGCTATTTACTCAGAGCAAATTCTGGGTCCGGTTCTTTTCCGCGAAGTATCCAGTCCATAGCGACTTTCTCCCAGTCATCTGTCTTGTCGGCGAATATATATCGGATTGCGTTTGTGCTTCCTGTTTCAACCGATATTCTCTTTACTTGGTTTTTGATTACAGGTGAATTTAGTACAATTGCCGTGTACTGCCGTCCGCATTCCTTAACTACTCTCTGGCACTCCGCAGCCAGATGTATTACCGATTTGTCTAGCGTCATCATCTTTCTGGCGTCTACTAAAACAGAAAACGACTGAGTCAATGTATCCCCGATAGCCTTTAGCTCATGAGTTAGCCCGATAATTTCGTCGCTTATAAGATCACCGGTGATGGTGATTTTCAGTCCATATTTATGTTTTTCAATTTTGTACATGTTGGTAATTCATGAGCTATCTGCTCATCTTCAAATTATCGGCCAAAAACGCCGTTTCTAAAGCCTGCAATTAGACTTACCAGATTCTAACGAGATAGCATATGGATTTCCCAGAGATCCCGGCTGCTCTTTCTGACAAATGGCTTGATTGCCAGCTTGCCGGTCGGCCCAATTCGGTTTTCCAGGACTTTCAACTGTTCAAACATCTCTTTCACCTGAGGGTCTGGCTGGGTTTCTACACCGAGCCTTCGAGCCAGAAGTATCCCCTTAGCCTGCATAGAAAGCTCCAGATGGTTCTTGATATATTCGAACATATCGGCCACCACATTATAAGAGAAGTGGTCATTTAGGGCTTCTAAGTATTTACCAATTCTGGTCTCAAGTACCCTGCCCTTAGTTATAGCCTCATAAGTCTTGAGGTCAGCATCCAGCCCCTGCCCTAACCAGTTTTCGGTCGCTTTTTCACTTCGCATAAATATCAAGACCAGGATAAGCGGCTGTAGTAGTAAAAGAAGTGCAGTAGAAATAAGCGGCGGCAGGAAAAAATGATTGTACATCGAATGAATAATCGATGCCGCCAGCAGACCGGGCAAAATAGTCAGGGATAATTTATCGCGTCTGTCTGAAAAATATTTTCCTATCATCGCAGCCATCGCTGTTGTACCGCCGTGCATGGCGGCAGTTCCGAAACCACGGACTATCCAGAGAAAAATGCCTGAGTCGGGCAAACTTTGCAGGTAATAAACATTTTCAACCAGAGCAAAGCCAGCCCCAACGGCAAAGCCTGCTATGGCCGAATCTACCAGAAACCCCAATCTATGAGTCCGAATCAGATAGACGACAAGAATAATTTTCAAAAGTTCTTCTACCAACGGAGCCACGTATCTGGCAAACGTTGAAAAGTCAATGGCCAGTGCTTTTAAGATGAGAGGATTTATATATAAACTAATTAGAGCACAAGCAGCACCGGCGCCGATAGTCGATATTATAAACTTCATCTTTACCAGCTTAAAACTGTCCAGAATTATTAAGACAATTAGAAATGCCAGAACCGGCAGCAGGCCGAGGGAAGCTTTAAGGAAAATCTCCACTATAATTTAACGGAAACCATGAATTCATCGGCAGGTCTAAAACCTTTTTCAAAAGCTCTGGCATAGCCAGCCGAAATAGTTATGGACAGTCGCGACAGCATGCTTAACCTGAGATCAAGCTGTGTGCCTACATTACCTATCTTGCTTTCAAATTCAGCATTATCGAAATTCGTATAGAGGCCACTGCTAAAAAATGCCACTCTCAACCAGGTAGCATACAATGACGGCGAGCCCAGACTACGAAACCGGATAGGCGGCAAAGACCACTCCAGTAATGTTTTGAGGTAATTATTTCCGCCGACTTCATTTATTTCCAAACCCGGAAAACTTAAATTTGACCTGTAGCGTTTGACCGTCTGATGGTCGACATAGTTATTGCCAAAACCTCCGAAGTAAAAGTTTGCAAAAGGCTCAAAGCGGTCGCCATCTGCATATCCGGCCGAGGACCTGAGCCAGATTGATGAATGGTTTAGCGGCAGCGGAAAGCCCAGATGAAGACTGGCATAGGCGCGTGGAAACCAGTTGTCTGAAAGATAGGTATGAGAAGTTACCAGCTGAAAGCTAATTCCTTTTTCGTAATCAACGGCCCCCAACGAGGCTACTTTTCTGTCATAGTTGAGGCTGATAGATCCTACCAAAAATTTATCGAATGAAGCTAAAACATTCTGAAAATCAGGGAGAACTTCGAGATTATTAAATCCTTTAAGAGAGAATTTTAGATTCATATTCTTGGGGGCATCGTAAATTAGCGTCTTGGTATAAGTCAGCCCCAGCGAGTTTCCTTTACGGCTGGTTTTGGTCGGACCAAAAAGATCATAAAAGTCGGCGCCATTATAATCAAAACTTATTTCCCAGCCCGAGTGGCGGTAAAACCAGTTCAAATGTAATCGCTCATTTTCAGCCAATGATTCGTCAGGAGTATAGGACACAGTAAAGTGTGTGCTGTGCAAACCGGCCGGCGACTGAAAATTCATTCTCACTCCCCAGGCAGCATAATCTCCGTAACCTTCGACAATCGGGTAAGCCGAGGCCAAACCAATATGCCAGAAACTGTGATAGGCTGACGTGTCCGCTTTAATTGTGTCGATATCGACTACCGACGGCGGCTCAAGAATCCACTCTTTAAGCAGCGGATACATTTCTGACAGTTCATGCCCCAGGTAGCTGATCGGATTGATATCTTCTATAACTTTTTTTTCGATAACAACCGGCAAAAAACCGTCGCCGGTATATTCAAACACGATTAAAGAATCATTTTGATAAAGGGTCGGTCTAAAATATCCGCTTTCACAATTTGATAAGGCTTCCATCGAATCATTGGCCAGATCATACCTGTATATATTTGAGACGCCGGTATAGTACGATGAACCGTAGAGATAGTTGTTGTCGTCAGAGAAAACGAAATTTGCGGCAATACTGTTACCGAAATCAAATAGGGTCGAGTAGCTGGTGTCTCCTGCCAGGAGAGAATCTACATCCATCATAATCAGGCTTTGTCTGCCGTTTATTTCTGCCAGTCCCGAGGTCAATAGTTTGCCATTGGGCGAAATGTCTATGTCGTAGACATCGTAGCCATAAGGCCAGGCATAGACCAGATTCCATTTGTCATAGGGATATCGGATTCTGACAATTGCGGAAATGCCGTACGAATGACGCACGCCCCAGAGAGAGGAATCGGCTGCGCAAAAGGAAAGGTCGCCTATTCTGGCATCTTTTAAGAGCATCTTTTTCTTGCCGCTTGTCACATCCAGAGAAACTATATCCCTCCAGCCGTTATTATCAGTAGTATAAAAGAGCGTTTTGGAATTTTTGTCATATGCTGTTGAAGTCACAAAATAAAAAGCGGGTCCTTTGACGCCTGTGAGTTTCCTGCTCTTTTGTGTCTCCAGATTGATGGCTGTAATGTGTGGAATCTGTCCCGGATAATTGACAGCTAAAATAAGTTCTCCCAGTTCTGCGTCGTAAAACGCCGGGGATACCGAACCCATCCCTTTTCCGACCAGCGCGCGTGAACTTGTTAAAGGATACTCCCTGATGAAATTCAGGTTATTTTCCTGGAAAACATGCTCCCAGTCGATCCAGTTGTGCCAGGCATCACTCATAGAGATTTCATATACTTTCTTAAACTGAGAGATATAATAGGCGCTGCTTCCCGAAGAACGGTTAATCCAGTCAATCAACTTTTCGGGACCATATTCATAAGTCAGGTAGCTCATAAATCTTGTGCCATACAGATAAGCATTTGCGCCAACCTGAAAATCAACCTTGCTGGCCTCCGATTCAAGCCCTACCAAATCATAAATGCGGCTGGAGTCGCGGACCTTTGTTCTAAAAACCATTTCATCCCAGGGACCTTGAGCACGTCCATAGCCGCCCGCCATCCAGGTTTCCATAAACACAGCGATCCCCTCGTGGTACCAGCGCGAAGCTGACCGGCGCGGGCTAGTCAGATAGCTGTACAGGATTGTCAGAGGATTATCCGAGGTCTCTTTTACTTTCCCCCAAAATAAGGCACGGAAAAATTTGTCCCGTCCGGAAGCTTTGTCGGCGGCTGCAATATGAACCAGCTCGTGATTCATGGTGGCGTTTATTCTTTCATTGGCTGGTGTCGTTTCGAAAACATAACTGGCCGGCGCCACCGCCAACGAAATTTTATTATACGGAGCCGTGCTGGCTCCGGCATTGTTGTAATCACTGAAGTCATGAAGAAAGAGCGTTATCTTCTCCGATGGCTCAAAATCAAATAATTCCTGATGATAGTTAAGTGCATTTTCGTAACAAGCCACAACATGCGGAATCAAATAAGCGTAAGCTTTTCCGAAATAGAGAAGTCTTAACCTGTCAGTTTCATAACGATAAATTTGTGAATAAGCTGTGCCGGCAATAGATATTGAAATGACAGCAGTTATTAAATAAATTAGAGATTTGGCCATCTTT
This sequence comes from Candidatus Zixiibacteriota bacterium, assembly GCA_022562075.1. Lineage (GTDB taxonomy): Bacteria > Zixibacteria > MSB-5A5 > GN15 > FEB-12 > JACZWU01. The sequence goes on from JADFPZ010000023.1 coordinate 9,654, forward strand.
GCTCGCCTAAACCGCCTCTACGATTTTGATTTTGTTAAAACTCTTATCTGAATGCTTGGAGTATAGCAAACTGCAAACTAACTGTAAACCTCAGACTTCAATATTGGCTGCAGAGTTGCACTAAACTACAAGCGGAGAAGTCGCCAGCTGGCAACTTCTCCGCATTTCCGAATGACAGGCGGAATGTGGAATTCTATTCTGTATAGGCTCTTGCCAAAGCGCCACTCACAGCGGCTGCACGGAACTGCTCACTGGCCAGCGCTCTGTGAAAAACTTCGGTATCAGTAGCTACTGACAACGCCGGGCTGCTCAGTAAAGCTCTGAACAGATCTCCTTGAAAAAGTCTGGCCATATTAGGGTTTACCAGGAACTGTCTAAAGGATTCATTGGCAATTATTACCCTAAAATGGTTTCCTTGAAAAAGTCTGGCCATTTCCGGGTTAGCTAAAAACTGTCTCGAGGCTTCATTGGCCATTATCGCCCGGAACAGTTCACCTTGAAAGAGTCTGGCCATGGCCGGGTTAGCCAAGAACTTTAGAAAGGATTCATTAGCCATTACCGTTCTGTGCAGGTCTCCTTGAAAAAGTCTGGCCATTGCCGGGGTTGCCATAAACTGTCTAAGAGCTTCATTGTCCATTATCGCTCTGCGCTGGTCTCCTTGAAAGAGTCTGGCCATTTCCGGAGTAGCAATAAACTGTCTAAAGGATTCCTCGGCCATTATCGCTCTGTACAGGTCTCCTTGAAAGAGTCTGGCCATGGCCGGGTTAGCTACAAACTGTCTGAAGGCTTCCTCGGCCATTAATGCCCTGCGCAGATCTCCTTGAAAGAGTCTGGCCATTTCCGGGGTAGCTAGAAATTGTCTAAAGGACTCATCAGCCATGGCGTCTACGATATCAGGTGACATCAATGCGCGCCTTAGGTCGCTGTCTGCCAGGATAGCACGGAAATTCTCATCCTGCATGGCTCTCTGAAACTCTTTGTCTTCTAAAATTGCCAGGATTTTGTCATCCTGCAGAAGCGCCTGAAGTTCCGGGTTATCAAGTTTGACATCGGCGTCGGTGATCTGTTCAGCCTGATATTTTTTGGCTGCGCCGATTGCGCCGGTTGAGTCTGCGCTTGAGGGGAAGGCACCATAATAGTAGACACCGGCGATTAATGCGACTATCGCCAGCGATCCTATAATAGTCCAACCCGCTTTTCCGATTCCGTTACTTTGATTTGAGGTGAAAGACATGGTTTACCTCCCATTTACTTTCGCGGTTAAATTATTTCCTGTCTGTTTACTTAGCATTGTCTCTTTGATAGAAATACAAAATTCTTTAGTTAAAGTTTATCAAAGTTTCATTTTTTAGAGCCATATTGATGCTACTTTATAGCAATAGTTTCTGAAATTGATGAACCGTTATTTTCAATATATACTGTTATTTCCTTATTATTTGTGGACAGCTCTTCAAATATGATTTCCCACTCTCCTGAGGAAATTGTCTTGATTTCAATATAGTTATCTACAATCTCAAATCCAGCCGCTGAGCCTGAGAGTCGTTCAAATGAAATAAAACCCAATGATTTACTGCCTGCTTTGATTTTTATTTCAGCTGAAGGGACATTTTGTAAGCTCATTCGTAATTTTATCTTAGCGCCCGAGCGGCTGGAAGAGATTAAAATCGAATTGTCATTAATCTGAACCTGTTCGGAGGCAATCTCGATAAACTCCCCATCTGTTTCATTCAAGACAATCGACCCCATGGTAGCGTCGGGCGAAACCAAATTACCTCTCTCTGGACTAATTATAAGCATCATAAGCACCAGGGCCGCTGCAAATCCAAACGAAAATGACCCGGCCAGCTGGAATTTTGGCACTTTATCAAAATAGGTGGCAATTGATTTAATTATGCCAGGCTTCTTAACTGTTTTAATCCGGACCTCCGGCAGCATTCGCATAATATTTTCTTTGAGCTCTACCGGAGGCTCAACAGCCTTTACCGCCTTTAGTCCCTCTGTCAGACTCGTCATTTTGAAATACAACTCTTTGGCTTCGCTGCTTATCTTTAGAGCGCTGACAAGTTCATCTTTCTCGTTTCTGGAAATACTGCCGTCGAGGTCACAATTTATTAATTCAATAATTCTATTATCAATCATTACCGGTTAACTCCTTTAAGGAAACCTCTTTGCAAAGCATCTGCCGGGCGGAATAAAGTCTGGATTTGACTCTGCTTTCCGGAATATCCAATACATAGCTTATCTCTTCATAAGGCAGGTTCGCAAAATAGTACAAAACTGTGACCAGGCGGTAATCCAGAGGAAGGTTACCTACCGCATTTTCTACAACTTTCTCCATCTGTTTGTTATGAAACGTTTCTGCCGGGGTTCCTTTGGCTTCAATTTCACATTCCTCGAGATTTATTTTACCTCTCTGCTGCCTGATCGTGTTAATAGCTTCGTTTATGGCCATGCGGTAGATCCAGCTAAAAAACTTAAACTGTCTGTCATAGGTGTGGAGCTTTTCGTAAGCATTAACAAAAACGTTCTGTGTTACATCCATGGCCAAATCCCAATCCGCTACAACTCTAAGAGCTGCGTTAAATATTGGCTTCTGGTATTTTTCTACCAATGTCCCAAAAGCCTCTTTTTCACCGTTTAAACAACGATCTACAAGCTGACTATCTGATATATCTACCACAAGTACACTTTAACTGAGTTGAGGTTGGTTGAAACTAATAAAAAAACCGAGATATCCATTTTCGTATTGTGGACGGACCAATTTACACGTTATTGTTTGTCTATTTAGAACTAATCAAAACGCTAGTCTTTAGCTTATGGGCTTTCCCTATAAGCCTATAAGTTACTCATTAATCCAGTTTCTTACAAGCTGATAGTTCTAGCAGGCCAAAGACTTCCAAACCAGAAGAGGCCGGACAATCGTACGGTTTTAGTTTTCTTCGATGCTCAGATTCTGTTTACAGAAGCTTTTTTAGACACGATAAGCTGCAGTGCCCTGACCAATTTTCTGACTGCCTCTTTATTTGTCCGAAATGAGCTAATGCAAGCTCTGAGGGCAGGGATTTTGTTTTTCAGTCTCGTATCAGAAATCCAGAATTCTCTTTTTGAGTAGAGTTCACTTAGAACTTCACGGGTCGAAAGCCCTGTTTCAATGAGCGCCTGGTGAGTAAAGCATACTACCGGCAAGGGAGTCTGGTTTAGTATCTCAAATCCTTTTTCTATTAGCTCAAGCCTCAGAAACTCACCGAGCTCCGCCTGTTTTTCTATCATAGCGGCATAGCCCTTTTCACCGAGTTCTGCCAGGGTCATAAATAGTTTCAACCCGATAAAACGGCGGGAACACTGCAGCGTGTTTTTGAAACTATCAACTTGCCCCTGCTGACTTTCCGGCATATAGGCCGCGTTGGCCTGAAAAGTCTTTGAAACTGCCTGAGGGTGCCTGCAAAAAAACATTCCGGCACTCATTGAAACAGAAAACCATTTGTGGGCATCGCAGGTAATAGAATCTGATTGCTCAATACCTTTAAGTGCACCAGCGAGCTGGGGTGACATTACTGCCGCCCCTCCCCAGGCAGCATCACAGTGAAACCAAAAACTTCGCTCCCTGCAAAACTTGGCTATGTCTATTAGAGGATCAATCACTCCCGCACTGGTCGTCCCGGCTGTACCTACTACCATAAACGGCTCGAGCCCCTCCCTTATATCTGATTCTACCATTCTTTTAAGCTCAGAAATATCCAGTCGGAAGTTCTCATCTGACGGAACATTGCGCACAGCATTATGCCCCAGCCCGGTCACCTGTCCGATTTTGATAAATGAATGATGCGCTTCTTCTGAAACATAAATAAGCGGTCGCCGCTTAAGTGCCCTGACTCCCCCGTCGCAGTATTCCGGAAATCTATCTGTAAGGGCTGTCAGCATGGCCGAAAGGTTGGCTTCGGTGCCACCGCTGGTAAAATTGCCCCAGCTGCTGTTCGGGTCATATCCAAACTTTTTTAACAAGAACTTTAATGTGTGGCGCTCTATTTCTGTGCTGACAGGAGAATGTAACCAGGTACCCAGCTGAGGATTGTACAGCGCCACCAGCGCGTCTGCTATTACCGAGGCTGTTTTGGTCCCCGGAACAAACAGCCCAAAATAATTGGGGTGACCGGCATGAAGCGACCAGCTCCGCATTACTCTACTTACATCAGCGCTCAGTTCCATTAAGTCAATCGGCGTTTCAAAAGAGTAATTCTGGCTTAAGTACGATTTGATTTCTTCTAGGTCTACTTGCGGGACCAGCTTAATACCAGCTACATTTTCTGAATAATCTTCTATTTCGTCTGAGAGTTGTCTAAGGAGATCGTTCATGGCATTTAGAGAACTTTTGGATATATCATCTTTTTTCCTAAAACGTAATCTCTCAAAATCATTCGGTTGCCCAATCAAGAGATTCCGATATCTATATCGGCAATTATCCGGACATGTGACTGATTTGTCAAGAGAATATATCACTATTTACTACCTAATAATTCGTCTTTCAGAATAAACCGTTGATGTGCAATACTTTTAGGGCATGTGAAATATTGCTGCCATGCAGCATTAAAGACGGCTATTATCAATGAAATAACGTCTTATTGTCGATAAGGAAAACGGAAATATGATTGTATACAATGAGAACTGTAAAGCGCTCATCCATTTCCTGAATTTACTGAAACATCCCCTCTTCTCTCCCGTAGTATCTTTTATGGTCAAAAAATAAAACATGATGGGAGAAAAACCATGAAATCCTTCAAAATCTCATTTCTTACTGCTATAACTGCGTTATTTCTGGGTTCTTCGGTTCTGGGCGTAACCGTTGCCGAAATAAAAAATCTCAGAAGCGGAGATCTTGAATCTGTCGGCTTTACGCTTAAAAATAGTGCGGATATAGATATTGACGTTGTCGGTATCAAGGCGCCAAACAGCCGCTCAATGCTGGCCTACGCCTGGATAATTGACTCAGACACTCGTGAAATGGTCTGGGAACTGGAAAGTCGGCGGACAAAAAGATTTAAGAAAAACAGCCTCTTGAGAAAAAAGAGTGCTGTAGAATATTTAAAAGCCGGCAGCTATGAGCTTTATTACTCAGTCCGCAAACGTGAGCATTGGGGCTGGAATAGTTTCAACGGCGACTTTCTTTATGAACTTTCCAACTTATTTGATGATGATGATGATCGCAGGCTCCGCAAACGTGATGTCAGAGAATGCTATGTAAAACTGACTTCAATCGAATTACAAGCTGCAGACATTGAACGGTTCGAAATTGACGGCGGCCTTGCCGGCGCTCTGATAAAGCATACTCAGCTGGGTGACTCAGAATTTATTAAAACCGGATTCGAGTTAAGCAAAGGCGGAAAACTGCGGATTTATTCTTTAATAGAGCAGACAGGCAGAAATGAAGTTCCCGTCGACCATGCCTGGATTATTAATATGGAAACGCGTGAAAGAGTCTGGGAGATTGATAAATGGGACGCCGACTATGCCGGCGGCTCTGAAAAAAACCAGCTATTTAACGACGAAATAGAGTTGGAAAAAGGAAAGTATGTCTTATACGTGGTGACCGACAATTCTCATTCTTATGAGGAATTTAATGCCAGCCCTCCCTACGATCCGATCAACTGGGGGGTGACAATACTGCCCGGCCAGGGATTCGACAAAGCCTCGTTTTCAATTATCGATGTTCCGGGGCGCGGTGATGCTGTTATAGAGCTGACCAGAGCCCGCAACAACGATTTCCATGAGCAGTCGTTTAAGCTTGAATCAAAAACCAAACTTCAGATTTATGCTATCGGAGAGATGTCCAGCAGCCACCGAGAGTTCGCAGATTACGGATCAATCGTTGACGCCGCCACCGGCGAGACTGTCTGGGAAATGACTTACCGCAACACCGAGCATGCTGGAGGCGCCAGCAAAAATAGAATGTTCGATGACCTTATAACCCTTCCGGCCGGCACCTACACCGCCTATTACCTCACCGACGGCTCTCATGCCTACCGCAACTGGAACTCCTCGGCCCCTTTTGAACCTGACCACTATGGCCTGTCTATTTATGCAGCTGACAAAACTAGCAGTATCAAACTGGTAAGCGAAAGAGAATTAGCGGACAATACTAATATTTTAGCCAGAATAACTCGGGTAGGTAACAGCGAACGCCGACGGGTTCGCTTTAGCTTAGATAAAAAAACAAGAGTAAATATTTATGCTCTCGGCGAAGGCATGAGCGGCGATATGTATGACTACGCTTATATCATAGACCTGGAATCTGGCCGCGATGTCTGGGAGATGCGCTACCGCAGGTCCGACCACGCCGGCGGCGCCAATAAAAACAGAATGGTCAGAGACGATATCAAACTTGGACCGGGTGAATATGAGGTTGTTTATGAGTCCGATGGCTCACATTCATTTGGGCGCTGGAACGCCTCGCCTCCTCGCGACCAGATGAACTGGGGCGTGACAATTTCTATGGCCGATTAAGTCGATTCGGCTGGAAAGTCATCCTGAGTCCGCCGAGGCGAAAAGGGTGACTATTTATACAGAAATACTGTAGGGCAGTACCCGCCCGAGTTTGAACGGGAGTGGTCCTGACTATTTTAATTCCAAGCTGAAAAAAGTAGAACCGCTAAAGGGCATGGCGCCCTGCATTTTATTTGTGTTCTATTGGAAATTTACCAAAATCCACTCAAAAGCTGCTCTTGCCAAGCAAAAAAATAGATGTCTCGAGCCTCTCTCATTTTATGTATCCACCCGGTAATACACTCTAGCCTCCTACCACATAAACACTTGTCCCCCTAAAGCTAGGATTGATAGGGCTTTACTGGCGTCAAAATTGTTCTCATATATAGTGTTGACAAATGTGGTTTAACCGATATATTTACAGATAAGAAAATCGTTTCCGCTCTGCTTTGCTCAAAATTTTGTTTCGTTTTTACCTGACAAATCTTTGAATTAGCTGATTCTCGGGGACCAAAGCGCAATAATGCGCAAGAACGAGTTTATCTCGAAAAACTAAATAATGTCATTTGACGAAATTTTTTGGCTCGGGAGGCTCAAATTTGGAGTGTAGAATGAAAATCTACATTGGCAATGTGTCGTACAACACGACAGAAGATCAGATTCGTCAGGCTTTTGAAAACTTTGGCGAAACCACCGCAGTTAACATGATTACAGACAGAGACTCAGGCCGGCCTAAAGGCTTTGGCTTTGTCGAAATGACCAGCGACGAAGAAGGCCAGGCGGCCATCGATGGTCTCAATGGTACCGATTTTGATGGTCGTACCATCAAGGTTAACGTGGCCCGTCCCCGTACAGAGGGTGGCGGCGGTCGCGGTGGTAGTCGCGGACGTTACTAATCGCGATTTTTTTGCCCTTATTTAGCGGCAAAAAATAATAAAAAGACCGGCAATTTTGCCGGTCTTTTTTTTTGGGACAATCGTGATTCTTGCTAGTATTACTTGTACTTTTTCTTCATATCTTGATATGACTGTTTGATGAGCTCTTTTAAAACTTTCATATCTACATCTTCAAGTTTCTTAATATAAAGACAGCCCTTGCTAGTTTTATGCTTACCCAGCTGTTTCATCAACGAATCATATTTGTCAAACCCTGGCGTAATATAAATGGTCAGGTTTTGTTTCCGAGGTGAAAATCCTGTTAAAAACCAATCTCCTTCACGACCACTATCAGATTTGTAATGAAAATGGCCAAAACCAATCATACTGTCCCCCCATATCTTCGGCTCTTCTTTTGTCACCTGCTTCATGAGTTTCAATATCGCTTGTAAGTCCTGACGTTTCTGGTCGTCTTCTACCTTGCCGATAAATTTTGTAACGGATAGTTTGGTTTCTTTTGTTTTGAGTTCAGCCATATCTAGCACCTTTCTAAATCTCTTCTATTAGCTTTCGGCCTGGCAATTTCTATAACAATACAGCATACCGCTCTTCGCACTAATTTGGTAATACTTTCTCGGCAGTTCTCTGTCATTGGGCACTTTGCTGCTCCGGAGTATGCTGATATTTGGCCTGGATTTAAGGCTTTTTAGGCGAAAAGATTTTAAAATTGAAATCCAGTCGCAGAATTTTGAGTTTCTCAAAAAGTTTGGAGTTGATGGCTGACCGTTAGCAAGGCACAGGTGTCTGACCGCCCCTGAAAATAAAATCTACCAAATATGTCAAATCGAGTATGCTAGATGGGCTGCCGTCATTATTGACATCAGCTTCTTCAGGACACTCTGCGGGCGGTCCTCCCCGGAATATGAAATCTACCAAGAATGTCAGGTCCAGGACATTAGGACCGCTGTTATCGTTATTGCAGTCACCGCAGAAAAATGGGCCGATATAAACAGCCAAAGCATTAGACCAGTCGGAGTAAACAGCACCGTCAAAACCCCTGACCCGCCAATAATAAACAAAATCGCGAGTAAGCAAAGTCGATGTTGTATAACTGGTGCTTGTCAAACCAGTTTCACTTATTAGAGGTGCTGAAAAATCCACTTTTGAATCCAGCTGAAAATCATAGCTGATAGCTGAGCCGAACTTGTTTAAAGCTAACCCTCCCCAGCTGAAATTCGGAGTGTTGTCAAACTCCATTTCGCCTGATTCCGGAACAGTTTGAGGAAACTCATCTATAGAAATTCTAAATACTATACTGTCGTTTGCTACACTACCTTTAGTAGTCCCAGGTGTATCATAATCCTTAAATATTCTCAAGTGCCTGGAATCGCCGATTCTTATATTGGCATCAAATGTTGCTGGAGATATTATGTCATCTCTTCTTCTAAATACTAACGTATAATCGCCGTATTGCAGATTGTAATCATAGGTTTGTGCGTCAAGCTGACCGTCATTGTTTTCGTCCAATCGTTCATACCTGCCCCCCGCCACAGTGTTTTTAAGTCGTGAAATTTTATACCCTTCGGGATTTCTGACATAAAACGCTACCGAAGAATACGCCGTAGTTACCATTTCCTCTTCAAGCACCGGACTTCCGGGTTGCTTGTTTAGTGCCGAGTAGATGCTATCATGTCTAACTAGCGCTCCTCCTGATGAAAAGTCCGGATTACCGTCTCGATTATAATCGCCCTGCGCCAGAACAAAAGTAATCTCTTTTGCTCCAAGAGCAACCTCAACAGGAAGCTGGAAAGTACCGTCACCGTTACCAAGCAATACTGTAAGACCCTTAGTACTCCCATTTGCAACTACTATATCTAATTCATTGTCGCGGTTTACATCGGCCGTGGTCATATTGTATGATGTACCACAAACCTCAAAATTCTCTGTGCCAAGTATGCCACCGTTCCCATCTCCGAGACCTATAGTACCAAGACTTAAGAACGAACCAGACGCGCAAGTTGTCCCTATTAAAGGTGATATTAGAGCAAAATCCGGGTTCCCATCGTTGTTAAAATCAGCTAAGGAATTATTCGTCGAAGTAGATAATGTAAGAGCACCAAGATGCAAACTGTCGGAAACTGTAAAATTGCCATTCCCATCATTGATCATTATAAAGGCTATACTGACACCACCGCTGTCAGAGAGTGTAACGAGATCATCAATGCCATCGTTATTAAAATCGCTCATGTCAGCACCATAAATGTTGGAAAAAGGCAGATCTGAACTCGTAGGAAATGCGCCGGTCCCATCCCCAAAAAAAACTTTACCCGGGCTTGTTACTATATCCAAATAAACATCATTGTTAAAATATCCAGTTGTGATAAAAGTGTAGCTTAGGCCGCTATTAGACCATGTGCTGGAGGTAAAAGTTCTATCGCCATTATTGAGAATAATATAGATATCATTTTTCG
>JADFPZ010000210.1 GCA_022562075.1 Candidatus Zixiibacteriota bacterium
GTGGGTTTGAGGTGAATTCCAGTCTATTGACAGAATTCGATTCGGGGGGTATACTGTATTCGAAAGTACCGAAAGGGATCAATCTTGGCCGAAGATAACAATAAAGACAAAATACAGGGCGTTGATGATTTTTTCTCTTCGATTCCACAAGTTTATTTTAATGCAGTCAAGATTAATAAATCCAAATACGATTTGCAATTGATTTTTGGACAATCTCTAATAAATCCATTCTTGGAAAAGCCACAACAGTTTATTAAACCCTTATTCCTTGGCAATACAAGCCCCCAGCATTTCAAGGCGTTTGTCAAAGTATTGACTAATGTACTTACCGAATATGAAAAAGAATTCGGTGAAATTCCAGATAAAGCAGAATCTAAAGCAAAAGAGTAGTAATGTCTGATTCAGACAATATGGAGATAGTCTGGACTACTATCGGCTATGATGAGAGACCGGTCATACTCAAAGCTACAAGCCTACGTCATATCATAAGTGGCCGAATCATTAATGATTTGACAGAGGACGAATGGTCAAAGATTGTAAAAGAAACCATTGAAAATGTCGATATTGTAGCAAGTAGTGAATTTGACAATACATTAGTACATATTAAGCAAGTTGACTCGATCGAATCACTTAAAGGGCAATGGTTGAATGTCCCAGTGAATTATCAAGTTGGTATTGGGGACGTGCAAACTGCCATCCCCACAGAAATAGTGGAAAAAGGAAACAAAATCATCTATGTGCGTGAAGGTCTTTGGGACAAGCTATGAGAAAGTTAACATACCAATATGACAAATCCGCCGACGTTCTCTATGCAATTGTTGGAGAGCCAGAAGAAGGCATTTTTGAAGAAGTAATGGATGGGATTTATATACGTCTAAATAAGCTTTCGAGAAAACCCGAAGGATTTGTCATTGTGAATTATAGCCAGCAAAAAAGTCGGGGTAAAACCGAAAAAATACCTCACTTTACTGGCGTTAAGATTCCCTATTAGGTTTACTTTATTTCTTCTCAATTAATTCAAAAAAATGTCTGATAGATTCCAATATATATTTGAAACTCCCGATCCATTGCAGGATTTACCATTAAAGTGTGGAGAATCCGTACAAAGTTACAGCGCTTATAATGCAGGGTGAGGATCTTCCTTTCAACTTTCTTGACTTTGCCCCAAGAAAATCGGTATAATAGGATTCCGAAATTTGAGCATTGACCCCATCGTCTAGTGGCCCAGGACTCCGCCCTTTCACGGCGGCAACACGGGTTCGAGTCCCGTTGGGGTCGATTAAACTGCCTCTTATAGGGGAGCATTTTCGTTCAATGAGTCCGACTGAATATACCTGCCCGATGCACCCGGAAATTCTCGAGAGTAGTCCGGGAAGTTGTCCCAAGTGCGGCATGGCGCTTGAGCTCAAGACTATCACTGCTGAAGAAGAAGACAACTCCGAACTGAAAGATATGCAGCGCAGATTTCTGCTGGCGGTTCTGTTTACTCTGCCGGTAGTCGCAGCCGCTATGCTGGAACTAATTCCCGGAGTCAATCTTGAGCAAATCGCTTCAAAGCGCAGTCTGGCCTGGATTCAGTTAGCCTTTGCCAGCCCGGCTGTCCTCTGGTGCGGTTGGCCGCTACTACAGCGCGGCTGGGAGTCATTTGTCAGCAGGAACCTTAATATGTTTTCACTGATTGGCCTGGGAGTGTCTGTTGCCTACCTTTACAGTCTTCTGGGCACTTTTACTCCGAACATTTTCCCGGCATCATTCAGAGACAGCAGCGGTCAGGTCGCTATTTATTTCGAGGCGGCGGCGGTTATCGTAACATTAGTTCTGCTCGGACAGGTTATGGAACTAAAAGCCCGCAGCAAAACCGGGGAGGCTATCAGGGCTCTCTTAGGACTGGCTCCGAAAACCGCACTGATAATCAGAGACGATGGCAGTGAAGAAGATATCCCCATCGAGCAAATACAGAAAGGGGACCGCCTGCGGGTGCGCCCGGGTGAGAAAGTTCCGGTCGATGGAGTTGTGGTTGAAGGAAGAACCTCAATCGATGAATCGATGATAAGCGGAGAGCCTATCCCGGTCGATAAAGAAATCGGGGCAAAAGTTATCGGCGCCACTTTGAACTCTACCGGCTCAATAGTCATTGAAGCTGAGCGGGTAGGGGACGAAACTCTTTTGTCTCAGATTATTCAGATGGTCTCAGATGCCCAGCGAAGCCGTGCCCCGATTCAGAGGCTTGCTGATGTGGTAGCCGGATATTTCGTTCCTGCTGTTGTCGGAGTCGCAGTAGTAACTTTCGGTATCTGGAGTTTGACCGGCCCGGAACCTCGCTTGGCCCATGCCCTAATAAACGCTGTGGCAGTTCTGATCATTGCCTGCCCCTGCGCCCTGGGTCTGGCCACCCCGATGTCGATTATGGTAGCGACAGGAAAAGGGGCTACTATTGGAGTTCTTTTTAAAAACGCTGAAGCTATCGAACAACTTCAAAAAATTGATACTCTGGTTATAGATAAAACCGGCACTCTCACCGAAGGCAAACCCAGCCTGTCAGATGTGGAAACTATCAACGGCTGGGATAAAAATGCTTTACTGAGTCTGGTTGCGGGTCTTGAAAAAAGCAGCGAACACCCCCTGGCCCGGGCAATAGTAGATAGAGCCAACGAGCTTAAACTTGAACTTGGTTCAGTATCAGAATTTCAGTCTGTAACAGGTATGGGAATTACAGGAATTGTAAGCGGTCATGAATTAGCTGTCGGTAACGCCAAACTGTTAAATGAAATCGGTGCCGACGCTTCTAAACTAACCCGGCAAGCTGAAAAGTTAAGAGAAGAGGGGAAAACCGTGATGCTGGTAGCTGTCGACCGCCAGCCGGCCGCATTGATTGCCGTAGCAGACCCTATTAAAAAAACAACCCCCGAAGCAATTCAAAACTTGAAAAGACTGGGGTTAAGAATTGTGCTGGCCACCGGTGACAACCGGGTAACCGCAAAAATAGTGGCCGAGAAGCTCGGGATCTCAGAAGTACATTCAGAGATGATGCCGGAAGATAAAGTCAATATCATAAAGAAGCTTCAGACTGAAAATAATTTCGTAGCAATGGCCGGCGACGGCATCAATGATGCGCCGGCCCTGGCCCAGGCGCAAGTCGGGATCGCCATGGGCAGCGGCACAGATGTTGCCATGGGCAGCGCCGGCGTGACTCTGGTAAAAGGGGATTTGAGAGGAATAATAAAAGCATTCCAATTGAGTAGGATGACGATGAGAAACATAAAACAAAATCTGATTTTTGCTTTTATATATAACCTGCTGGGAGTTCCGGTTGCTGCCGGTATCCTCTACCCGTTTTTCGGAATACTCTTAAGCCCGATGATTGCAGCTGCAGCTATGAGCTTCAGTTCTGTTTCTGTAATCGCCAACTCTCTGAGGTTAAGGACAAGCTCGGTCTGATTCTGTCAGACCTGTCTGCAAAATAATAAGCTGCAAGTTTGCTCCCAAGTAACTTTCCTGCTATCATTGTGAAAAGTGCGAGATTATTTATTGCTTTGAATGATATATGAATTAGTGCCTCCTAAGGAGAAATATAAATGAGTACGTTTCGGGTGCCTTATCCCAAAAACGAGCCGGTGCGTGACTATGCTCCCGGCTCGGCAGACTACCAGGCTTTGCAAAAATCTCTGGCTGAGTTGAAGTCCGGCCACTTAGAGATAGGCTCTGTTATAAACGGACAGGAAATAAAGAGTGGCAAAAAATTCGAAATCAGAGCCCCCCATAATCACCAGCTCATTTTGGGCACATATTTCGAGGGTACTGACAAAGAAATAAACCAGGCTATAGACTCAGCTATTTCGTCCCAGCGCAAATGGGCTGATATGCCCTGGCAGCACCGGGCTTCTATATTTTTGAAAGCTGCCGAACTTCTGGCCGGCCCCTATCGCCACCAGATGAACGCCGCGACCATGCTGGCTCATTCTAAAACCATCTACCAGGCTGAGATTGATGCAGTCTGCGAGCTGGTCGATTTCTGGCGTTTTAACGTTTATTTCATGCAGACTATTCATGATATCCAGCCGGACAATTCGGACGGCATCTGGAACAGAATGGACCACCGCCCGCTGGAAGGATTTATCCTGGCTGTGGCCCCGTTTAACTTTATTTCGATAAATGCCAATCTGCCGACTGCCCCGGCCATGCTCGGCAATGTGGTTGTCTGGAAACCCGCTCCGACGGCTGCTTATACCTCGTACTTCCTGATGAAAATTTTGATTGAAGCCGGC
>JADFPZ010000211.1 GCA_022562075.1 Candidatus Zixiibacteriota bacterium
ATAAGTGCACTCGATGACCTGGCCGGTGAAACTGTGCTACCCTTGGTGTGAGCGCCGATACAAAGCATGTAGCCATCGTCTCTGATCACCTGCGGATTATAGGAAGTCCAGCTGCGGGACTCTTCACCTTCATAATGGGCCATATCTTTTTTCCAGTTGGCCTGTTGCGGCAGGTGGCAGCCGAAACAGTTGGTGACCCAGGAGCTGTGGCAGGCGTAGCATTCCATTTTGTCCGGACTATGGGGCAGAGCCGAAGCCTCGCTGGAACCGTCCCACTCTTTGCCGGAAATCGTCATCAGCTTGGCTTTGCGGGCTTTGGCGTTAAAGTCTTCAGATTTTGGGTCAATAATATCTACAAGCTGCGGAACTATCCACTCCAGAGAATCATGAAGCATCGAGCGCTGAATAATTTTCGGGCCTCGTCTGGAAAATCTTTTCTTCTTAGTCGGAGTGTACAAATCATCTAAGACTAACTGGCGCTCGGTTGCCGCCAGCCCAGAAGTTCTTAAAGTTGCCCGCTCTGTAATAGTGCCGTGACAGTCAATGCAGGTGATTTCAAGGGCGTTATGGAACTCACCGTAGAGCTTGCCGTCACCGTGATTGTCCTGCTTAAAATGGCAGTCAATGCAATGCATTCCTTTTTCGGCGTGAATGTCATTTAAGTGGACTGCTTTTTGGGCATTACGGCAGTCGTCGTCGCAGTAGGGTTCGTCGTCGGTGTCGATGCGAACAACACCATGAAATTTATGCGGTGAATTCCAGGGAATAACTTCCCCTTTAGAGTCCAGCAGATTGCCTTTTCTGTCTTTGTTAAAAACCGCCCGGAACAGCCAGCCGTGGCCGTGGTAATCTGCAAACTGTGAGTTTTCAAATTCGTCATTGCGCTCGGCAACACTAGCCAGAAAATCAAGGTCACCCCATTTTCCGCGAAGGACTGCTTCTTCGGGGTTAGCATCCAAAAGTGCGTGCGCTTCTTTATCTGAGGGGTATTTCTGTTTATCGGGGTACATCGACTCGCCGTCGGTTTCATAATCCCACATCTGAAAACCAAGATAAGTATTACTAAAGGCGTTGGGCTGATGCATATGACAGCTCATGCACTGACTGGTCGGAATAGCAGTTGTAAATTCATGCTTTATGGGGTGGCCGGATTCGTCTTTAGGGATAGTAGTATCAGCGCTCTGGCTCAGTCCCATATTGCCAAATTTTGAATAAGGTCCGGAATGAATCGGCGAACGGTCGTTGGCATAAATCACATGGCACGAGGTACAACCGCTGGAGCGGTAATCCCCCGGGTGATCGTTGGTCCCCATAAATGAAAGATGCGGGTCGTTCAAGTGAGTTTTTAACAGGTTGAGCACCGGCGAACTAATCCGAAGCTGGGTGCCAAGACCACGGTCGGATGATTTCATATCCGGCCGGCCCGGTTCATCGAGCGGATTCGGAATACCTATGTCTGAAGGATTTATGCGTGAAATTCTGCCGCCGCTTTCAAAAGTTCTGAAAATATTGCCCGGCTGTGTTATCTCCCAGCGGGGAAGAGGCAGCACAGTCGGCAGAACGCCTCGTGCCAGTTGGTCTTCAGTTGGTGCCGGAACTGTCAGAATCTGCTGAGCAATACCGTCACGCGAGTAACTCTCTCCGAAAATGTAATGCTTGGTAGAAATTATTCCATTCTGATAAGCGGCGCCGCCCCATAAAAGAGTCGAAGTTGTCATCATACTCTTTTTTACGTTTAAGACATCGCTTGCGTGACACTGTCCGCAGGCTTCATCGGCCACCCGCAAATCTCCGGGATTTACAAACTTGATAAATTCAGGATATTCTTTGTTAAGCAAGGTATAAGAGCGAACCGGGTTGGCTGAAGATTTCCATTTTTCAGGAAACCTCGGCTGAACATGGGCTTCTTCTTTAGTGGTGGCTACGGCGCTGCCGCCGTGGCAGTCTATACAACCGAGCTTGACAGCAGTAGATTTGTGCATCTTTTCAATGCCGCCATGACAGCTGATACAGCCTTCGCTTTTTAAATCAGCCTCTTCCTGAGATTGCCTGACAAGGTCGCTCTGCGCCAGAACACCCGCAGCCAGAATAACCAATATAGCCAATGTCAGTTTGTACGATATTTTCTTATAGTGATTAGCCATGCCCATATCCTTAATAGGTAAAAACCATGTTCATAAACCCGGAAAGTTGTGTGGCGTCTGTCTCATAAATATCTTTGAAGCCTTCAAACGGAGAAAGCGCCGCCAAACCAAAGGTAAAGATAGAATTATTATTTAAGAATGGTCTGAAAATTAAACCGAGGCTATAGTCCAGACCAATATTATTATCCAGCGCCCCTTGATTCAGGAAATGCTCAAGTGTTCTGGTAGTCGAAAAGCGCAGATAGTTAATATTGGCAATCAGTTTTAGTTTTGGCGTCAGCTCGGCGTCATAGCCGACATTTAACAGTAACAGTCCGGGATTTACAAAATTTGCCTGACCTTCAAGTTTATTGGTGCGAAGTGACGGCAGAAGGCTCAGTTTATGTACCAAGGCCACGCCCCCAAGTCCGATTCCCTGCTGCTGCCAGTAGCTGAATGGTCCTCCTGCAAAAAACGGAAGATCAAGAATTGCATCAAATCCTTTACCCTGGTCATCAAGCGGATTGTCGTCGCCGGAAGCATAAAAAGCAGAAACTTTGTAACGCATCCAGTCAACATCGATTGACAGTTCCAGAGCCGCCATCTGGGCATTTATATTAATCTCTTGAGCGGCAATCTGATTAAAATCATCTGTGCCGGTTACGTGATACAAAGCGTGAGAAATATTAAGCCTGCCAAAATGTCCCTCGCCGGCCCAGCCAAAATACAAAGCATTTATTTCATGCTCGCGCACCCGTCCTATCGGCGCCGGCCGCACCAAACGGCCGTTTACATCGTAGTGAGTGGCAGCCGCGTCGCGGTTATGATGAAAACTAAGCTCAGCCGTATAGCCCAGCAGGCCCAGAAAATCCTGCTTGTAGAGATTAACAATCAGTACATCCTGTTCGCGGTCTTCAAAAATTGTATTCAGTTCACTGTTGGTTTCTTTTTCCAAAAGAGTCAGATAGATCAAATTGTACTGAAACTTGTTATTGCTGTAATTACCAAAAAGCCGGTAGCCGAGATTGTAGTCATTAAAGATAAACGAGCGGAAATCACTGCTGAACCGTTGAATGCCGCCCTTAAATGCAACAAAATCATAACGGTCTGTCAGATTAAAAAGATGCTTTTCTATAGATAATTCCTGAAAGGCGATATGTCCGTCGGTGCGGTTGTCACCTTTGCGGACATTTATATTGACGCCGTTATTTTCTTTTAAATTCAAATAATTAAGATTGAATACCGGTGTGATTTTTATCTCCCAGTCACGGGGACGATAAGCAGTCTGGCCGTGGTAAAGTTCGAAGGTCAGCTTGATATTTTGATTAAAGAAAAACTTTTCACCATCGGCAAAGAAATCCATACTCAGCGGATTAAAAGTACTGATACCGCTGGGCGTAGGCACATGAGCAAATTCTGTAAACGATTCTGTTGTCGCCGTAAAAATAAAGAAAGTATTCTGTCCCCAGATAGGGTAGTCGCCTTTTAATATGTTCTGATTATAGGGGTCGATAAATCTGCCTTTTACATTCAGTTCATAGGGGGGTGGTACAACCTGACGCCAGCGATCAGGAATGAGGATAAAATCCGGAAGCTGCGCTACTGTATCAGCCGAAGTAATATCAGTTATTGCCTGTGCTGTGTCGGCGTTTTCTTGTGCTAATATTAATGAGGGGAGCAGCAGCAGTATTACTGCTATTGCTATAAGCAAAGTCCGTGAGAATGTTTGACTCAGGTTATTGGTCATTATTCAATCTCCGGACGGCGCGGGAATTTAACATAGGGCAGCCTGATGCCGTCATAGAAAAACTGGTCACAGCGCACGCTGTCATGTGGGCGGAATCCTTCAGTGCCGGCATAAGAGATAATGTCATCCTGGTCGACGCCATCGCCGCTGACACCAATACCGCCGACAATCGCACCGTTCTTATATAATGCAACACCCCCGGGGAATATGGTAATGCCGTTCCCAAACGGATTCAAATCCATATTCTGCTGCAGGCCAAACTCAGGACCTTCATATAACGGGCCGGGCACAACTTCGTGGCCTTGAGTCTCTTGATCAATACCAGGCGGATAAAAATCCTGACTCAAAAAGCCGAGCGCACGGCAGGTAAC
>JADFPZ010000212.1 GCA_022562075.1 Candidatus Zixiibacteriota bacterium
CCATGCCCGATGTGGTGGCCAACTGTAAAGTTCCGGTAGTGCTGATGCATATGCAGGGCACTCCCGGCCAGATGCAGCAAGACCCGCATTATGATGATTGCCTTGGCGAAATTCAGCAGTTTTTCTTCGACAGGATTGAATTCTGCAAACTGGCCGGAATAGATAAATCAAAAATTATTCTCGACCCCGGCATTGGTTTTGGCAAACGGCTGGCTGATAATACCCAGATTCTGGCTAACTTGGAGACTTTCAAAAGTTTTTCACTGCCTATTTTGATTGGCGTCTCCAGAAAATCTTTTATCGGAATGATAAATCCGACTGATTCAAAAGCTGTCAAACGCATTGGCGGGTCAATTGCCGCAGCTATGCTGGCGATTCAGAATGGCGCCAATATTGTCAGAGTTCACGATGTGGCCGAGACCGTTGAGGCCATCAAGGTTTTAGAGGCGATAAGAAAAGAAAAATGACTTTATTCCAATATGAATTCATAGAGTTCGGGCTGAAGGATCTTCTCGATGTCCTGATAGTTTCATTCATCTTTTACCAGCTGCTGAAACTGACCAAAGGCACGCGGTCGTCGCAAATTATTGTCGGCCTGTTTCTGATTTTTTGCGTGGCCTTCTTTTCATACTGGTTTCAGCTGGAGGGTCTGACCTGGCTGTTTTCAAATCTGGCAACGTTCGGTCTGATAGTATTGGTGGTAGTCTTCCAGCCGGAACTTCGGGGGATGCTGGCGCAGTTTGGTCAGAGCCGTTTTTTGAGACGCTTTGTACAACTGGAGCAGCGGCGCTCAATCATAGAAATAACTCGAGCGGTGATGCGCTTGTCGGAGTTAAACAACGGAGCATTGATAGTAATCGAACGTCAGACCGGGCTTCGCAATTTTTCCGAAACCGGCAAAGAAATAGAAGCGGAGATTTCATCTGAAATGCTGGTCACGCTTTTTACGCCCTATACTCCGCTTCACGATGGCGCTGTGATTGTCTCTGGTGAAAAGATAGTAGCTGCGGCAGCGTCACTGCCCTTGACCACCAATCCGCGCTATCGCAAACTGTTCGGCATGCGCCACAAAGCAGCGGTGGGCGTGACCGAAGTCTCCGATGCCGTAGTGGTAATCGTATCTGAGGAGACCGGCAAGATTTCGATAGCGCACGAAGGCAATCTCGATTTTGATATCGCTCTTGACGAATTCAAAGAAAAACTGACCGAAAAGCTGAAGTGAGTGATCAGACAGAAACCTGCCACGAATGGTTGCTGCCGCGAAAGTAGGGACAAATAGTTATGGGTACAGTTTTACAAGTAGGACATTCAATGTTTTCAAAAATACTAGTTGTAATTGGAGCTGTTTCTCTTTTTATGGGTCTAATAATTCTTGTCCCTGAATGGTACCTTCAAGCTAATTATAGACTATTATTGGTTATTGGACTGCCAATTCTTGTATTGTTCGCCGCTTCAGTAATTTCTTTAATTAGATATCGATTAACAATTGACGATTTGTTTGTCGAGCTAAGGGACATCAGAACTAGGAGGATTTATTTTTCGGACATAAAAAGCTTAAGAATAGATGAAGGTTCGGTATTACTTAAATCAGGGGACACTAGTATAGAAATAGGTGGCAGTATATCGAACCGAAAGCAAGTAAATGAAGAGATATTCTCTAAAGTTCGCAAATTGCCAAATGTTCACATTCATGGCGATAAAAAAGAAATAGAAAAATATTTTGGAAAAAGGGAAGAATAAGGACAGGGTCCTTGCCTTGAGATGGACTCCAATTTCCACTCACGAATCGAGATTGCTTCGTTGGTTTCGCTCCTCGCAATGACGGCCGAGTAGTTGCAGATGTTTCTTAATCACAGCAGAAGTCACCCTGAGCGGACATGGTCCCACGTACTCGAGGGAGTCGAAGGGTCAGTTCTTGTAGATCTGCATTCTTGAGATCCTGACCTTTCTTGTTTTCTGGCCCGACTAAAAAACAGGATTTATCCTAATTGCCGGAAGAATCAATTAATTCTGAAACTGCCTCGAAGAGTGCTCTGGATACGAGTTCGGTGCCTTGAACATTGTAATGAATGGGATCTACCGGAAAGAGATTTTGATATTGATCAAACAGAGGCTGCAGATCAACCAGAGCTGTGCCGGTTTGAAGAGCTACCAGTCTGATATCCTCTTGATAAGCTTCGTGCAATATATGCAGGTTAGACTTCCGGCCGCGGTAATATTCTTCGGGTGTCGGCACAGGCGGGACTACCAGCAGAGATTGAATGCCATGCTGATTCAAAGTATCTATGATTTCAGCTAAATTTGAGACAAACTCTCGGCGAGGAACTCGCCGGATACCGGGAACCTGGTCAAATGGAAGAGTTTCTGGCTGCGACGAATAGCCTAAAATAATTTTCCGCATGAAGCGATAGAGGTTTGTACGGTTAAGCAGATTTTGCAGGCCGAGCAAGGCCTGGTTTGGCATTTTATGCTCGGAATCAGGTTTGCCATCAATTCCCGCCCAGTGATCGTTCCAGCCAAAGGTAATAATTACCGCGTCCGGCTGCAGCAACAGCAACTCGTCAAACAAATACTTCTTTCCCTGAAATGAAGTATACGCAGGTACGCCTGCATTAATTACTTCATGTTTTGAATTTTGGTAGCGCTTATCGAGCTTCTTTCTCAACCGTTCTGTCCAGGTATACTCAAGCGAAATGCCCCAGCCAAAAGTACAGGAGTTGCCGATCGCTACTATACGATAGTCCGGCTTGTTCTGAAAAACCTCCGGGCCGCGAAAGCCGCTGGAGTTCAACTCATATACCAGCCCTGTATATTGTTTGGAAATTGTTTTGCAGTCGGCACGAAACCGCCAAATACGGCGTGAATCCCGCTCAAAAACCTTATAGAAGTCACGGTCACCGGCCATGGGAAAAAACTTGCTCTTGGAATATAAATCTTCTTCGTAAAAACCGAGGACAAGCTCTGTGACTACCAGAAACAGAAATAGGGACAGTACCGCTGCTGCTATCCGCATTGCAACAGACGGCATTCCTCTTTTTGATTTTATATCTGCTTTATCTGACATAACGATTGCTCAAGTGAGCAATCAAATTAGATGGACACAAAAAGGTTGTCAAGGCCAAAGGCATTAATCTGTATGCTTGATCTTCTCCAGCATATTTTTTGAGCTTTGAATATCAGGGTTGATTTGAATAGCCTTTTGATAAAGCTTGATAGCAGTTGCAGTATCACCAACCATCAAGTGCATTTCAGCCTTGCTGTCATATAAATTCGCGATTTCGGGAAAGAGTTCGATGGCAACCCCGAGTATTTCCTGTGCGACCTCTGGCTGGCCACTACCGGCGAATTCATAAGCAATGGAATTTAGTCTCGACTCACTAACACCGCCCCATAAGTCCCGGTGGGCAGTATGTATAAGTTTGCTGCCTGCATCATATTCACCTATGGCCAATTTGACTATTCCCAGCTCGGTAGTCGAGCGGCTTGATTGTGGGAACATGTCGACAGTGAGACTCGCCAGGCGAAGAGCTTCGTTTATGTTGTCATCAAGTAGTTCTTTGCGCGCCCGACGGGTTAGCTGATTTCCCAGATCCGGACAGATTTCCCGTCCACGAAAGACCGTGCGAAGGTACTGTTCCATGTTAGTAGTGATTTCGTCATTTATGAGGTCTAGTTTCTCTATCTTCGGCGTCCAGGTGGCCAGCCAATCTCTATGCGCATTTTTCACAAGCTTCTCTATTGGTGTAGAAAAGCGGAGATTTTGACTGAAGCTTTGTTCACTTTGATAATGTTCAATATAGTCATTACAAATCTGGATGATGCCTGCCCGGTGATATTGCCAGAGGTATTCATCACCATGCTGACGGGTCAGAACGTCTGCTATATATGAAGTAGCACAGAGTATGGTCTGGTCGGTAATTGGCCAGAGGCCCTTGTCAATACGATCCTCTACCGCCTCTTTTTCTTTTAATCTGAGTGATTCATTGAGATAGTAAAATCCCGAAGCGATACGTTCAGTGTCTGAGGTCAGGGACTGTCGATAGCGGTCATAGTAAGCACATCCGGCTTTGACAGCTTTGCTCAGGTATGTCAGTCGCACTGCATCTTCCGGCCGTGTGGAATAAACACCGGGGAGGACAAACGGACGTTCCATCAGACTCTCGAACAACAAGCGCGCCGGAGTAAAGCGGTCTGCGTTATCGTAGTTACAGAGTA
>JADFPZ010000213.1 GCA_022562075.1 Candidatus Zixiibacteriota bacterium
ATCAGGTCAAATGGGAGTATGTTCTCAGGCGGACATTTACGCCACCCCCAACGGAATTCTGTTTACAATTATATATTGCTAATTTGAGTTAAGAGCGCAAGTTGTTTTTTGTGATTGATAAAATGGCAAAAGGCGCTATTTTATGCCATGACAAAAGAAAACAACCTGTTATTTTTATGTAGAATTTGATTTTATGAGTTCAAACTCCGATAAACGTTCATATCATACCCACCTCAATTACATAAAGTGTCTTTCTGCTTTGTCTGATGGAGTGACTATTCAATTTAATGGCTCTCTAGAAAAGGAGACCATGCCATTACTAGATCAAAAGCAAAATCTAATAGACCTTACTAAGAGATCGCTTGCCGACGAATATGAAATAGCAGCAATTGATCATGATTATTCCTATGCTTCCACTTCTTGGTTGCCAATTAAATCATATTACTTAATTTTCAACGTGCTACTAACAATTGAGTATATATTTCGGCTACGTAAGAACGTGTTCAAATATAGTCATGCCGCTTGCGTAGACGCATTTACAAAAAAATTGGAACAAAACTTAATTAGTTTTTCTGAGCCTATTTTGAATCAAGTATTTGATAAGACTTTACTGACCCTCAAGACGGATTCGGGTGCAAATTTGAGTAGTAAAACAAATCTACCTGACATGTTTGAAATGGTAATTCGAAAAATCGCCAAGTACAAAGATGAAGATTGGAAGAGTAAGAATAAAATTGATCTGCGCAAGTCTGCGCACAGGGAAAAGCACCAGAAATATCTTAATTCTTCATTCAGGGTATCTATCTTCGACTTCGCATATTTTATGAGAATTCGCGCTAATTATCGTGACTTTGCTTTCATTGAAGGAATTTCAAGTTCCGAAACATTCGAGTATTTTGGGAAATACTATGGTTTTACTCTAAATTTAATAGGTGCCTTGGATAGTTTGAAAACAAAACTTATTGCCGTTAGAAAGCGATAAGTCGAGAAACATTCTTAATCGAATATTACCCAGCTGGCCTCCCCATTTACGGCAGGCCAGCCAGATTCAAAATTCTCTACTTTTCCGTCTCTTCCGTCGCCGTCACAATATCACCCTTGGTCGGGCCGACTAAGGCTAATAGTTCGCCCTGCTCTTTTTCGGGAACGTTGAATTCGTTCAGCGTCGCCACAAAATCGGCCACCATGGCATCCCACTGTTCATTATTGATATTCAAATGAGCGTGAGATTCTACCATTGTCCGGCCGCTGTAAACCTCGGGACCTCCGGAGAGACTGCAGATCAGTGCGGTTAAGTGAAATTTTATGCCGGCTGCGGGCACCTTTTTGCGGGCTTCATCAATCAGCGGGTTGGCATTGAGAATTTCATTTACCAACAGCTTCTCAATAAGTACGTCCGCTACCGATGCAATAGCGTAAACGCCTCCCAGACGCTCATAAAGCGATTTTTCCGGCTCCGCAGCCTTTTCTTCCTGTGCCTTAACCAACTGGCCGGCAAAGGCGAACAGAGTCGCTGCCACCATTAAAACAGCGATAATTGATAGTTTTTGCCTCATAATAGGACTCCCTTCATGAAAAAATTTTGCAAGATTGGGCAGACAATGTTACCCTCCAGGAAACTTCTCATAAGGTATAAGTCGGAAAAAAGAGCGCAAGTGATTTTTGGTTTTTGTCGAGAAACTTTTTTTAAATGCCAAATAAAATGCCGAACATGAATCTCAAGTCAGGGATATCACCAAAGCCAAAACGGACTTCAAAATTATATTTATTGCCGCCCCGCATTGGGATTTTCATACCGGCAGTAAGACTCAGACCAAATTCGGTTGAACTGGCGCCTTTTCCAGAAGTGAAAAATAGTGTCGGGCCGGCTGCTCCATAGAAAGTCAGGCCGGATTCTGGCAGCGGCAAAAGATACCAGCGCAGATCCAGATTTGCCGCGGTGCCATCACCGCCAAGTGAAAAATCAAGACTCGGCGCCAGTACTGCCGAACCTGCTACACGTCCAAATTCCCCCTGGCCGCCAATCAAAAACTGGCTTGCGCTATTATCAATCCCTATTCTGCCGCCCAATGAATAGTTTTTGGACCTGCCTTTGACTTTTTTCTTATTTTGAGCTTCTGCAGTTACGCTAAAGACGAAAAGCAGCAGAGCCGTCAATATGAAAATTCTTGAGGAAATTCTATTTTGTATCAAAATCATTTGAATTCACCCTTCTTGAGTTCGCAGATCAAATATCATTTGCATGATTATACTTTGGCGGAGGCAACCCCAATTCGCGGGTGATGGCCATACTCAGCATATGCTTTAACCAATGCGTGCCGGATTGGTGCATGCTGATCAAAAAACCGTCATAGCGCCTGTGTTTAACAAGGGAAAAATTAGACACATCCCTGCGAAAACAGTGGTAATAAAATAATAGTTTAATCATTGCATCATAATACATCAGCCACATCAGCCAAATTAGATAAGGATAGATCTGTTACAATAACCGGCAAACAGCTGAGCCGGGAAAGATATGCCCGTTGCCACCGGCAACTATCAAAAAATCATCTAGCCCTCTTAAATATACCATGGCTACAATTGAAAACTGCTCCTTGTCCAGGCGACAGGCTAGTTACAACTGGCTTAAATCAAACCTGGCTTTTCTGCTGATCTTATCGGCCTTAATCCTGTTTACCAGCAAGTCGTTATATAACATTCCCATTGGCATCATGTCGCTGATTGGCTTGTTTCGCTTTATCAAGTCACCTACCCTGATCTGGAGCACGCCCGTTGTTCGGGCATTTACCATCCTGTTCCTGTGCTTGTGGCTGCCGTTACTTATTTCTTTTATCGATGCTGTGAATTATCAACGCTCCGCGCAAACCGTTTTTCCTTATTTGCGTTTTTTGTTTGCCGGACTGTTCGTCATTCAGGAGATAGATAAGCCGCACACATTGAATAAACTAAAGCTGGCGATCTTCTGTATTATCGCCTTCTGGTGTATTGATGCTGTCATTGAATTTCTGTTTAAAACCGATCTGTTCGGCAACCCTTACCGGCCCGGAACTATCTCGGGTATCTTTTACCCGGAGATCACCGCCGGTCACGTTACGGCCGCCCTTTCACCATTGTATTTCGAATCTATCAGGGCGCACAGCAAACAACATAAATGGTTATGGCTGTTGTTAATACCTTTGTTCATGGTCATTCTGTTAAGTGCTCGACGCGCTGCCTGGATCATGCTGGCAGTCAGTTGCTCCGGCTATGTGTTGTATCTTTTAAAGCGAAGTCACTACGATAAAACGCTAGTGAAAAAACTCTGTATGCTCGCTGCAGTCATTATTGCCAGCATGAGCCTTGTGGTTGCTGCACACAAACCCCTACAGGCCCGGATACAGGTTACCATAGGACTGTTCAGCGGCGACTACCAGGCTATAGACAAGGCAACTGCCACGCGCCTGCCTATATGGCGAACCGCCATTAATATCTTCCAGGACAACTGGATAAACGGCATCGGTCCACGTGGCTTTCGTTTTGTCTACCAGGATTACAGTCATGCAGATAACCCGTTCTTTAAGAACGGACAGACGCATCCACATCAGCTTTTGCTGGAGGTTTTAGCAGAAACGGGCATGATTGGCCTGCTCGGACTGTTGCTTTTCACGCTGGTGTTTATTCGTTTCCTCTTACAGCAGGATCTTGTCATGGCGCTGTGGCCATGGTGGTTATCGGTAGTAACGGCGGTATTTCCTATCAATACCCACATGGCCTTCTATGGATCCTATTGGTCATCTATATTCTGGTGGCTGTTGATATTAACGTTTACTGCGGCCAGTATTTGTATAAAAAATAATTGTCGACAAACAGCTTCCTGAAACATCTTGCTTATGCAATGGCGTCTGCTTATCTGTAACACGTGAAGATACTGATCATTAAACTGGGTGCTTTAGGTGACATGATTATGGCCAGTCCCATTATTCGTCGTATCCAGCAACACCATGAAAATGACAGCATCCATTTACTTACCACGCCCGCATTTGCCGGACTATTTAAAGACTGGCATGGTTTACAAATACAAGCGTTTCCACGAAAAGGTCCAGGTTCATTGTGGCAAAGCCTTCGCTGGCTACGCAAGCAGCGCTTTGATCGACTCTATGATCTGCAATCCAATGATCGAAGCGGCTTGCTTTGTGCTGTTTCAGGTGTTCCGACAA
>JADFPZ010000214.1 GCA_022562075.1 Candidatus Zixiibacteriota bacterium
AGCGCTATGGCATCATATTTTTCAATCTTAGTCAAAAGTATTTCAAGAGTCTCACGCTTCTCTAAGGCGGTGCGAAGAGTATCGTAGTCTCTGAAATTAAAAATAGTCTGCACCATAGGTTCGAAAAAGACCATCGTTTGTGAACCGATATAATTAAGCGGCTTGACCGATTCCAAAAACAAAATAGCCACAACTGTCCAGCCTTTGTCGACTACTTTGTGGGCAAGTTTATCGAGCACAGCCTCCTCTTCCTCGGGCAGCCGCTTTTCTTCGGGTTCAGGAAACTCAATACTGCCGCGTGAGAAAAACCCCATCAGCCACTTCCCTCTTTCGAACTACTGCTGTCTGCGCTGCTGATATATTTATTGATGTAAGAGATAATTTGTTCACGTTTACCGCCGTACATCAGATAAATGCCCCGGAAATTTTCCAGTCTTGATGGCTCGACAAATGGCGAAAGCAGCACGCCGTTTTTATCGGGGTAAAAGCTACGGTATTCTGACCATTGTTTGGAAATTGTTTGGGTGGGAGTCTTGATTGTTACACCTTTTTCACTTAAACGGTAATGCGTCGGGAAATAATATCTGGCCAGCGAAAGCGAAAATACAATAAGAGTCAGCAGAGCAAAGCCCACCGAATCAAACGAGTAGTAAACATAGGCAACTGCAAATATTACAAACAGCGTCACCAGAACGGATACCAGCGGACGTTTTCTTACCGGGTGGCAGCTCCAATTAAAAGCAGCGGCTGCTGCCTTTGTATCAGCCTCAGTCTGAGCAGAAATTTTGCTTGAATCGTCCATCACTCTTTATCTTTAAGGGGGCGGTATCGTTCTTTCTTGACTGTTTCCATCATCTTCAGCAGTTCTTTAGGCTCAAACAGTTTTTTGTCAATCAAAACCCGCACCAGCGCTTCCTGCGCCAGGTTGTTGGAAAGAGCCAGTTCTTCGTAGGAGACATCGCGCTCTTTACCGTCGATAACCATTTTCAAAGCTACTTTTGAATCACTCATATTGTTTACTCTCTTTTGCTGTTTTGGCCCGGTAGTTTCAGATGAGTAATATAATCAATCACAAAAATAACGAAACAGGCAGATAGTTTGCCGGTCGAAATTTCAATTTTCCGGCTCAACCAGTTCAGCAGTGCTCTGCTCTGCAGAAATCAAGATTGCCCGGCCGTTTTCAATCCTGTAAAGAGGCATGTCTATGTTTTCCCGGGATTTCCCGAATGAAATTCTGCCCGATGCGCCCTGAAAATCGCGCAAGTCAGACAAATTTTCTACCAGTCTTTTGCGGTTGTTGCCCGACCTTTTTATTGCCATCCCTAAAATTTTCAGAGCATCGTAGCCCAAGGCGGCCAGTCTCTCGGGACGCTTACCGTAGCGGATATCATAAGCTGCCGAGAATTTCAAATTCGCCTCTGAATTTTCTATTTCCAAAAATGGGGACGGAAAGACCGCCCCTTTGGTAACGTTGTCGCCCAGACGCAAAACCTTTTCGTCCCCCCAGCCGTCGGAACCAAGATAGGCCGCATTCAGATTATAAAATCCAATCTGTGCCACCAGCAGTTTTATCTGGTCGGCGCTGCCTGGTAAATAGAGACAATCCAGATGCGCCGGGATATCATCGAGATCCAGAGTGTCGCCGCCGGGATTGATATAATAAATCGAATCAGGGAATTCTCCCAGTAGTTCCGTTTTAATGTCGGCAATTTGAGGGCCAAAATCTTTATCGCGCGGACGATAATATTCAACTGCAACAATCGTGCCGCCTAACTTTTCAAATCGCTCAATAAAGGCTCGTGACATTTTCAGATGTTCAGCGGCCGTTGAAGTAATTATGGCGGCAGAATCGGCCTGCAAGTAAATTGCGGCATATTCGGCCATGATGGCGCCTTCGAGTTCAATATTGGGAGAGAGCTGAAAAGAAGTTTCCGACAGTCCCGTCAAACCGGCCTGAGTAGCCGCCGGAATCAAGAGCGGCAGGTCGCTGCAAATGAGCGAAGCTGCAGCTACCGCAGCCTCTTCTGATGTCAGCGGTCCAATAGCTGCCACATAAGTCTTGTCCGCAGCAATCTCTGCTATCAGACTGGCAGCATCAATTGGATCAGCTTTGGTGTCCACAGCTGTTATATCAATAACAATGCCGTATTCATTTCTGATCTGTTCGGCGGCTATTATGGCGCCGTTATAAATTTGGTCGGCATACTTTTGAAGTTCTCCTGAAAATGGCAGCGCGATAGCAACCGAAATTTCCCCCCGGCTCGGTCTATAATCTGAGACATCTCCGGTGTTATCTGGCTGGCTGCAATGTGAAAGAATCTCTCTGGCGTAAGTAGAATCATTTTTCTCATAAAGGGCACGGGCGACTGTTTCAGCCAACAGGCAGCGTCTGTCTGCCTTAATCGATTCAAATTCGCCTGCAGCGAATCTGACAGAACTTGCGTGCCTAACCGCTTCGCTAATTGAAGAGATAAGAATCTGATTAAGCCGCCGGTCCCGGGAAGTTCGGTATGACTGAAAATAGTATAGTACTGCCCGGTTAATGTCTCCTTTTAAGTAATAGGCGTTGCCCATATAGAAATAGACGAAAGGGAGTTCCGGAGAGTTTTCAAAGTGGGCGGCAAAATATTTGAAACTGCTTATGGCGTCGCTATATTCACCCAGATAGTACTTGGCTTTGGCCCGGTGAAAAACGTAGAGGTCTACGTAATCTGAATTTGCAAAACGACCTGAAAGTTGTTCGAAAATTCTGGCTGCCCCGAAAAAGTCGCCCTGTTTCATCATCCTTTTGCCGTCGGCATACAAAGCCCGTGCTTCGGGCGAGTCGCCTGTATTCTCGGCATAGATAGACGAAGCTGCCGCCAGAATCAAAAAACCGACGACTATTCGCAATCTAAGCGAGCGCATCAGAGTGAATATTTTCCGAAATCTTCGGGATTAATATTTTTTAGCCGTTCCCGTAAGGACTCCGGGTCGGTCGGCAGACTTGATGTTTCTGACTTATCCTGAGCGGCGGCCTTGAATAATTCTTTGCTGACAAAAATTTTGGCGTTTGTCCGAAGCGCCAGGGCGATTGAATCCGACGGCCGGGCGTCTATTTCGAATTCCTTACCGTTGCACTTAATAAACAGTTTGGCATAAAATGTTTCTTCTTTTAACTCGGTAATCTCTACCCGTGCCAGTTCCGCATCCAGTTTCGATAATATTTCTTTTAAGAGGTCATGAGTCATCGGACGCTTTGATTCAACTCCGGAAAGAACCATGGCAATACCCATTGCTTCGGCCTGCCCAATCCAGATTGGCAGAACCTTTTCCATCCCCACCGGTGATAGTATAACCACCGGCGACTTGGTGGTCATATCCAGCGCCAAACCTTCGACTGTTGCTTCAACTAGTTCCATAGATCAGGTCTTCTTCACTACCCAGAGTTTAAGGTCGGCTTTGACATCTCTGGCAACCTTGACCGGCAGTGTGTATACACCCAGTGCTTTGATAGGGTTCTCCAGTTCAATCATTCTTTTGTCCACAGTTATGCCTTCTTTGGCCAGAAGTTCAGCGATATCACCATTGGTAACAGAACCGAATACCTTATCTTCTTCACCTACTAAAACTTCGGTGGTCAAAGAAATCTTCTCTATTCTATCTTTGATAACTTCTGCTTCTTTGCGAAGTTTCCTTTGTCGCTGCTCAGACTGTTTTTTTACTTCTTCAATGGCGTTCATACTTGCTTTGGTGGCAGGTATGGCCATATTTTTGGGAAACAGAAAATTGCGGCCGTAGCCGCTTTTAACTTCGACTAATTCTCCGGCGCTGCCCAGTTCCGGAATATCCTGACGTAAAATAACTTTCATTTTTATACCTTCCGATAAATTAAATAAATTCTATTTAAGGCCTATTGGCAACGGATATTTCCGCCTCCAGTCAAAAAAGCTGTCTACAAAACCTAATAGCGCCAAAAAGGCCAGTCCATATATATGAGACAGGAAAAGCATCAGATAAGTTTCTTCCTTTGTATAACATTCCTCCCACACAGTTGTTTATAGGCCATACTAGATTTGCTACTATGGGAGCTCATAATATAGCAAACGCACACCCATATAATTATGGTAATGTAGTTGGAGCTCACAATGGAAAGATTACTAACTGTAAGGAGTTGTGTGAGCACTATGGATTTAATTATAT
>JADFPZ010000215.1 GCA_022562075.1 Candidatus Zixiibacteriota bacterium
CGAACCAGAGAATATCCGCTTTCAGTCGACAGTCAACAAACAGGGCAGATCAAAAGATGAAGTCCCGGACGAACTAAAACAAAAATTTATCGGTCAGCTAAAAGAGACCAACCGCAAATCTTATGACCAGTATCAGGAGATTCTCGAAACCGGTCTGGCGCGCGAGCTGGCACGCATAAATCTGCCGATTTCGCTGTACACCGAGTGGTACTGGAAAATTGATCTGCACAATCTCTTTCATTTTCTGGCTCTGCGGATGGATGACCACGCCCAAAAAGAAATTCGGCTTTATGCCGAAGTGATGGCCGATATGGTCAAGGCGGTTTGTCCGGTGGCATTCGAAGCCTTTATGGATTACCGCGTTAATGCCTTTAGCTTCTCGGGCACCGAGGTAAATGTGTTAAAAGAGCAGCTTGACGGTTTTCTGCCTGAAGTTGAAGAGCTTGAGAAACAGGGCTTATCCAAACGCGAGGCCCGCGAGTTCCGCCGGAAACTGAAGAAGATTGCTAAGTTGTAGAAACATACTTCGACTCCGCTCAGTATGACGGTTGCATGTGCACCCTGCGACAGGCTCGAGGTGACGAAGTTCTTCTACCCACCTGTCATTCCCGCGCAGGCGGGAATCCAGTCGTTGATACATGTAGAATTTATATTTTGAATTGTCAGAACTGCAAGTGTCCTGACCTACAAGAGAGTCACACTCTTACTCACTACTACGTCCCCATTTATCAAAACTTCTATCTTATGTGCGCCGGGGAAATGCTTGCGGGTGAACCGGTCTTTGAACAGTTGCTTTTTTTCGAGTGTCAAATTGTTGCTGCTGTCGATTGTCTTGACCGCCCACTTAAACAATTTCTTATTCTTAGAACCGTTCTTACTTACAAAATAAACTCTGTAGTCAATCGAGAGTTTCTGCTTAGATTTTTGATCTGTATTTAATTTTAATACCAAAGTGGCCATGCCGCCGATATTGATTCTTGAAGGTCTGATAGAAAACAACTTTATCTTTACATCTGGTTTATTCGCAAAACCAAACAGTTTCATAACCTCAGGATGCCCGTTTTTGACAAGCGTGCGACAGCCATGTTTGATAATCCAGTCTGTACGGGCGTCGCCTGCTTCTTGCCATTTTTTGCAGGTTTTGGCAACTAAGTCCGGATGTTCTTTGGAAATATCGTTTAAGTTATTGGCCACAGCCTTGCGGACATAAAGTGAGTCATCGGCCTTGAGATTTTCTAAAATCCTAATCACGGGCGTTGCGTCTTTTTTAAACGCTTCGATATGCGCCACCCAGACTCCGCGCGGACGGCTGCTCTCGGCGGCCAACCTACGAATATGTTCGTTCGGGCTCATCGTCCACTTTATCAGAATCGGGAGCATCCTGGCTGTCTGATGAATCATAAACGGCCGGATAGCAAATTCACTGGTGCCGTATTTGGTCAGCTCTTCTAAAGCATTGACTGATGTCTTAAAATCTTTAAGCCCAAACCTTTCAACATAAATGGTCAATGCCCAGTTTTCGAAAGTGCCAGCATTGGGCGCGGCCTTGATTAAAATCCGAACTGCTTTGTCGTAGTCAGTCGGCAAAAAACTCTTTAGCGACTCGGCTATTTTATTCAAGCGTTCTTTTAGCTCTAACTTCAAAAAACCATCGGACAAGACAGTTGCAACATATTTCTCTTGATCAAATTTTGAGTATGCATCCGCGATGCACGTTGCGAAAACCGAGACAGCCTCTTTGCTTAAATGATCTTTCCAGAGACGCGGTTTTTCTTTGCGATTTAATTTCGACGGCATAAAAGACGCGCTACGCTACATAGAAGAAGCTAATTTGACAAACTCATCAATATCGGACAGAGTATTATCCACCGCATCCTGCCAAAAATCATCCTGTGTCAGATCAACAGACATATGTTTTTGGGCGACAGCCTCGGTGGTCATAGAACCGGTGTCTGCCAGCAGCGCCCGGTACTTGTCGGCAAAACCAGCACCTTCTTTTTTGGACTGTTGATAGACGCCTGTGGCAAAAAGAAATCCAAAAGTATAAGGAAAATTGTAAAACGGAGTATCGGAAATATAAAAGTGCAGTTTGGAACACCAGAAAAGCGGATGGTATCCCGATTCATCCAGCAAATTGCCGTAAGCTCTTTTTTGCGCGGCCACCATCAGTTCGCTTAAACGGTCAGCTTCGACCATCCCCTGGGCACGCTCTTCGTAGAAAGAACGGTCAAACAAATAACGGCTGTACACATTGCAGAAGAAAATATAAGCGCTCTGCAGTTTCTGGTCTAAGAGCATCAGCTTTTCATGTGGGTCAGTAGCACTTGTTAGCGCCGCGTCGGTCACTAATGACTCAGTAAAAATCGATGCCGTTTCTGCTAAGTTCATCGGGTATTCCTGGGCAAATACCGGCCGGTCCTTTAAAACATAGCCATGGTAGGCGTGACCCAATTCGTGCGCCAGTGTCAGTAAGTTTTCATAGCTGCCGGCGTAGGTCATAAAAATGCGACTTTGCTTGCGAGCCCCCAGATCGGTGCAAAAACCACCGCCTCGTTTGCCGGCGCGGTCTTCGGCTTCTACCCAGCGCTTGTCGATAGCCATCCGGCAGAAATTTGCCAAATCATCAGAAAATGTACGAGTTTGTTCGACAATGAAATCTGCCGCTTCGGCATACGGAATCAGTTTGTCGGCCTTACCGCAGGGAGCAAACTCATCGTACCAGCTGAACTTTTCGATATTGAGTAGTTTTTTCTTGGCCTCAATGTACGGCTGCAGGCGCGAAATGTTTTTTTCAATCACGCTCCACATAGTATCAAGCGTCTTCTCTTGCATGCGGGTATGCAGCAGCGGCTCGTACATGTACGATTTCCATTTTCTGTTTTTGTAAAGACTTAGTCTAAAACCGCTCATATTGTTTAAGGCCATCGATGCCAGCGAAGTGCGTGATTTCCAGGCTTCGGTCATTTTTTCAAATGCCTGCCGTCTGACCGCACGGTCGGGACTCGAAAACTTGGTGGCTAACTGCCCCAGTGACAAAGTCTCGGACTTGCCGTTTTCCTGATACTCCACCCGAAGTTCACCCGACATTTTTTCATATAACTGATACCACGAATGATACCCGTTGACTGACAAATCCAGCGCCAGTTTCTCCTGATCGATTGGCATTTTGCTTCGGGCAAGATCGCGCAGCTCGTCGAGATAAAATTTGACTTCGTTCATTTTCGGATCCGATGTCAATAAGTTCCAGTCTTCATCGCTCTGTTTTATAGCCAGCGACTCCAGATCGGCCTTGAGTTTTTCCCATTCCGAATAATACTCAAGGCCCTCGCTATAGATAGAATCGGCCAGACTGTCCCCGACATTCTGTGAGCCCAGGCAGCTTGCAAACGAAAGCACCAGACTAATATCCAGTTGGCACTCCTGCAATTTATCAACAAACTCCACCCATACCGCTAGAGAATTTGGCGCAATGCTTACCGGCAGAGCATTTGCCAGAGCTTTTGCATCATTAATTTTTGCTTTAGTTTGTTCGCGGAATTTTTTGTATTCTTCAGATTTACTGCCACCGGGGAAGATTGAGTCTAAATCCCAGGTTGGCGCCGCTGGTATCTTTGTCGGTGCTGCTGTGGTCATTGTTTTCTCTTTTTTGTTAAATTGTTAGAATGAGAAAGTAATGCAAAATAGAAGAGAATGCAAGATAGGCTGACTTAGGAAATCCTATTGTCCATGACTAATTTTCAATACCTTACCATCCTTCTTCTGAATCGCTGCATAGGGTACACCCCCTAAATGTCCCTCTGGCAAAGTTCCTTCGACAACCCATATTGAATCGCCAATAAGTTTTGCATGAAACAGCTTACTGTTATAGATTTCGTTTCCATAGATTGGCAGCCAAACCGCTTCGGCGATTCTAATTGCGGTTTCTTCATTGGGCACACGGCCATTAAAGGGAATTGCGCTGCCGTTTTCTTCTCTCGTATCGAAGGTTTTCCCTTTCTTAGTACTGCAAGTTGTGCAAGTGATCATGATCAAGAACAATGATGCCAAATATAATGTTTTCGTTTTCATAATT
>JADFPZ010000216.1 GCA_022562075.1 Candidatus Zixiibacteriota bacterium
TCAGGAGAGAGTTATGAAAAAGCGGTCAACTTTACTAATTATTGTCTTGCTATTTATTTTAAGCCTGTCGGCTTTCGCTCAGGATGCCGATGAGGTCACAAAAGCTCCATATCTGGAAGATTTTGAAAAGGCCAAAGAGCTGGCAGCCGAGGGCAACAAGCCCATCATCATTGATTTTTACACCGACTGGTGCAGCTGGTGCAAGAAGTTCGACAAAGAACAAATGACGACCGCCCAGGCAATAGACTATTTCACTAACGAAGTAGTAATGGTCAAAATTAATGCTGAAGTAGATACTGCCTTGGCCAGGGAGTATGGCGTCATTGGCTACCCGACCTTTGTGCTTACTTCAAGCAACGGTGACGAGATAGACCGAACCAATTATCTTCCAATCGATGAATTCATCAAAACTATGTCAGACTATCAAAAGGGAATAGGCACTCTGGCGTCGGTACTTGAGAAAGCAGAGAAGAGTGAAGACCGTGCCGACTATTTCGAACTGGCAAACAAATACAAATATCGCAATGATTCCAAAAATGCGAACTTATGGTTTGGCAAGATTATAGCCAATGCCGAAAAGGATTCGCTCTCAGGAGAAGCCTCGTTGTCAATGGCAGACTTGCTTCGTCGCCAGGATAAAGATGACGAAGCCATGGCGGCTTACAAATCGATAGTCAGCGATTATGCAGGTACCGAGTTTGAAGGCAGGGGAATGCTTTATGTAGCCCATATGCACCGCTGGGGTAAAGATTTTGAGGACGCAATGGAAGTTTACAACGGCATCATGGAAAAATACGAAGGCTTGAAGTTTGCAGAAGAGGCAGAAATTTACATTGCAATTGCCTACCGTGACAAAGGGGATACCGCTTTGGCAATAACCGCTTATGCCAATTTTGTGAAGAACTGGCCGGAGTCTGAAGATGTAGAATATGCCAACAAGCAGGTAAGAAAACTCAGAGGTGAATAATTCTTGAAACCAAGATCATTTGACGACGGCAAACTAATTTACGACAAGTCTAAAAGCGGCCGGACAGGTTATACTCTGCCAGCTTTACTCTCTGGTGAAAAGGAAATCTTAGCTGCTATTCCGGCCGAGTTCAGACGTACAAACGATGCCAAACTGCCTGAAGTCACCGAGCCGACAGCCATGAGGCATTTTGTGAATCTGTCGGTCAAAAATCATCATATTGACAGGGGTTTCTATCCTCTCGGTTCCTGCACCATGAAGTACAATCCTAAAGTCAACGACGTGGCAGCCTCGATGGCAGGTATTAAAGACCAGCATCCCTTGAGTCCTAAAAGTGCTACTATTGGACTTTTGAAAATAATGTGGGGGCTCTCAGAATTCCTGCGCGAAATATCAGGATTTGCAGGCATGTCGCTGCAGCCGGTTGCAGGTGCAGCCGGGGAGTTCGCCGGACTACTAATCATGCGGCGTTATTTTCAAAGCCGCGGAGAAAAGCGCACTAAGATAATTATTCCCGACTCCGCCCATGGCACTAATCCGGCCACGGTAGCATCGCTGGGATTTACGACAGTTCAGATTCCATCAAATGAGAAAGGCGTCATATCACCGGCAGCGGTTGCAGCAGTTATGGACGATAACGTGGCAGGTCTTATGACCACCAACCCCAACACCTTGGGAATTTTTGAAACGCATGTTAAAGAGATTGCCGCGATTGTGCATTCAAAAGGCGGCCTGATGTATATGGATGGCGCCAACCTTAATGCTAATATGGGAATTTTCCGTCCGGGCGATGTTGGTTTTGATATGATGCATTTTAATTTACACAAAACTTTTTCCACGCCGCATGGCGGCGGCGGACCCGGCGCAGGCGCTATCGGCGTTACAGCTGAACTTGAAAAATATCTGCCCTTTCCCCATCTTGAAAAAGATTCCGGCGGCAATCTGTTTATGAATTTTGAAAGACCTGATTCAATTGGCAGGCTTCATTCTTTTTACGGTAATTTCGGCAACATCGTCCGTGCCTATGCTTACATCTTAAGTCACGGAGGCAAAGGACTAAAAAGAGTAAGTGAGAATGCTGTCTTAAACGCCAACTATCTGAAAGTTCTGTTAAAAGATGTCTATGAACTTCCTTACGATGTTCACTGCATGCACGAGTTCGTGATTTCCGGCAAGCGTCAGAAAAAGAAAGGCGTCAAAACGTATGACATCTCCAAGCGCCTGCTTGATTTTGGTGTGCATTCACCGACCAATTATTTTCCGCTGATAGTTCCCGAAGCTATGATGATTGAGCCGACTGAAACCGAGAGCAAAGAGACGCTCGATTATTTTGCCGAAACAATGCTTGGGATTGCAAAAGAAATTGATGAGTCACCGGAGACAGTCACAACGGCTCCTCATACTACGCCGGTACGGAGACTGGACGAGGTGGCGGCGGTCAGAAATCTGGATGTTGCTTATATTGAATAGCAAATTGCCTGCTTAAATTATATGCCGGTGTTCGTTGTTGATACGGTTGATACAAACGAACAGCGGCATTTTTGATTATGATTACTCTCGAAAACGTTACATATCGATATGGACCGGAACAAAGACCGGCGCTCTTAAATGTCAGTATAAATATCAAGCGCGGTGAAGCGGTCTGTGTCATGGGCGCCAATGGCTCAGGCAAGTCCACCTTTGCCAAGCTGCTGGCAGGTTTAATTAAAACAGAGCAGGGCAGATACAGGCTGAATTTACCTTACGACTGTTTGATACCAGTCGGACTTCTTTTTCAAAATCCGGACAATCAAATCATAGCCTTAACCATAGAAAAAGAAATTGCTTTTGCCCTGGAAAATCAGGGCATAGCGCAAGAGGAAATGGAAAAACGAATCGAGGCAGTCATAGCAGCCATGGGCATAGGACATCTTCGGGGACGGCTGACATCGGAGCTTTCTACCGGAGAAAAGCAAAGACTTTCACTCGCTTCGCTGCTTGTCGCCAGACCGCCACTGCTGGTGCTCGATGAACCGTCATCTTACTTAGACCAGCAGGGCAAAGAGCTTTTTAATCTGCAACTTGAAAAAATTCGCAAAGAAAACCCGGAGCTGACGCTGGTGCATGTTACACAATATCCGCAGACGGCTCTAAAGTATGAGCGACTGATAGTTTTTACAGACGGCCGCATTGAAGCCGACGGCAAACCTGATGAAATTTTGGAAGGAACAGAATTAGTTGAAGGAACTTTAACAAGAGCTTTTGTAGATATAGACTTAGTTAAAGAATTACTTCCATTTCAACAATCAAGCACTGCACAAGAAAAACCTTCATTTACTCTACGGGGAGAAACAAAATCTCATGTTAGCCCAGCTAAAAAACTTACAATTTTTGGAGCAAAGATTAATTCGTGGGAATTATCAGGACTAACAATGGAAGGAAGAGCAGACGAAAGATATTCTTTCGATGCATTGGACTACGAGTTTGAGTGATGAAATGTGAAAAAAATAATAAATGTTGAGAGAACAAAAAAAGTATTAAATCTAACCAGAGAAGAATTTAAAAAAGGAGATTGGTTAGTTGAAATTGATGATGATATGGATAAGGTTGACATGATATATGTCAATCAACATCTTATCATTAGAAGTTTTAAAGATAAAAGACAAATAACTGAGAAAGGTGATTCAAATGGAAGAGGTAACAAAGAAAAGTGAAGAAACTAAAGAAGAAATTAAACAAGAAGTTGAATTAGAAGAAAATTCTAATTTACCAAAATACATGTCTTATACAAATGATGGAAATCTTTTAATAAAAACAAAAAAAGATGGCAATTTCATTTTAACAGATGTTGAATTTGAAAAAATTGAAAAAGCAAGAAGCAGAGCAACTATGGGAAGAAAAAAGCCTGATGCTCAAAAAGTTCAAAGAAGTATTTTAACTGAAATGGTAACTAGAGAAGGAGAAGATAAAAGAATCTCTGATGATGAACTTGGAAAAATAAAATTCAGTACAATGACTAGATTATCAAGAGGACTTAAAATAATTTTGGATGAAGAAGAGGATAGTGATGGGGATTTTTTGTAACTGAAGAGAGTCTTTATGAACATCTTGAAAAATTA
>JADFPZ010000024.1 GCA_022562075.1 Candidatus Zixiibacteriota bacterium
GAGCAAACGCAAATCTAAAAGTAGACCCTGATCTGCCTGAACGAAATCTAAAACAAGCTCGCATAAGAAAAGCCGGGGACTAAATAGTCACCCGGCTTTTGTGCTCTATTACGGTACAGCTCTTAGAAGCTGGCTTTCATAGTAAAGTACTGATTACTATTGAATACTTCGGTATCGGTCCAGGAGTATTCGAATGTCAGTCTGGCATCTTCGCCAAGGTCAACAGAAACTCCTGCTCCCAGCGAGAAGCCATAGAGGAAGTTCTCATTGCTTGAATAAAGATAGCCGGCTCTGAGTGAATACCGCTCGTCATAGACATATTCTAACCCTCCATTGAAATTGTCATTGGAAAGGTTATTGGAGCGGAAGTTAGTTGACATAGTGGCTGAGTTGAGCCCATTATTCATGAAATTATAGGCCAGACCTAAGTCAATCGATGTTGGCAGTTCTGCGCCGGCATCACTTGAAGATACTGGGCGATTGTTAGCATCTAATCTCTCAAACCCGCTTCCAGAAAACACTATGTCCGGACCATAATTACGGATTGCCAGTCCGAGCGTCAGTCCATAAATCCTGGGCTCATAGGTGAATCCGAAGTCAAACGACAATCCGCTGGCTGATACCTCGAAAATATTTTCGCGGATATAGCGTCCGGTAATACCGAAATTGACCTGAGTGCTGACTGCCTTGGCAAAAGTAAGACCGATTACTGCCATGGTCGGCTCAAATACGCTGCCGGTGCCATTCGGCAACGCCTCTGTGGTCTCTTCGATTTTGCCTGCACTGACAACTTTTACTGAAAGAGCCAGAGAGCCAAAATCCTCAAGGTGCTTGCCAATCGCAAAATACGTTACATCAATATCAGCGATATAGGGCAGAATAGAAGCCATGGCTTCGGTGCCTTCCAGCCAGGCAAGTCCGGCGGGATTCCAGTATATAGCGTCAAGGCCATAGGAGTTGGCAACTACTGCTCCTCCCATCGCTGTACCACGGGAGCCGACCGATATCAAGAGCTCGGCCGCACCCGCTGTACCGATACGGTTTTCGTTGCCTGCCATTACTGACTGAAAGGTCAATAAGAGCAGAGCAACTATAAGCAAAAATGTTTTGTTTCTCATTTTATCTATCCTCTTTAATTAGTATTGACCTAAAATTTCAATTTCAGTAAATATGGCCATCTTGCCGATTTTCTGACCGAATCCCGGAGCATCCACAACGTAAATATAAATGCCAGATGCAACCGGCACATTAAAATCGTTGTTAACGTCCCACGTTGCCTCAGCTGTAGAGGGATCGTCTTTTACGATTTCTATAACAAAGTCCCCGGCGAGGTTGTAAATCGAAATATTACATGTTGCCGGAAGATTGATGAATTTTAGAACGCGATTAGTTCGGCTCGGGTCATAGCTTGAAAATAGGTAGTACGGGTTCGGAACTACTTTGACATTCTCGAGAAGCTCTGCACCTCCGGTCACTGCAGCCGGCGCAGGGGGCGTAAACGTGAAGGTGTCAACTGGCCCGTTTGGAATGGCAGTTACCATCCGGAATACTGTACCAATCTCAGGCATATCTTGAGCGAATGGTGGTGCTGTACCACCATTCCAACTTACCAAAACCGTTCTTGCAAGGTATTCAACGCTATTGGCGCCGCCCGAGTATCCAGCGGGATCAGCAAGAATTGAGTCTACGAACTCCAAATATCCTGACTCACCCGGCGAATCGTCACCCGGCATGAACCAATATACCCAATCTGTAAACGGATCATTGCTGCCACCGGAACCGGAGTGTTCTGTGGAGGGATCTCCAACTACAAAGCCCTGAGGGGCAGTTGAAGCGTCGCCCCATGATTCTAAATCGAATGTGCCGCTTCTGGTATTGTCAATCATCCATGGCATCATGCGTACGTCATCGCTGGGGTCATTCGGTGTGCCTATTCCGATTCTCCATTGCTCAAACGGCACCCAAATAGCGACGCCCTGGTCAAATGGATCCCAGGCATAGCCTCCGTCCACTCCGGGGTTACTGTTTGAGCCAGTAAAGCGCCATTCAAGGTCGTAGGCGCCCAGGTTGGCACCATCATTGTTTGAAAGCCGGAACACGCGACTCAAGAAAGCTGAGTAGCTGCCGCGAGAGCCATTGGGCTGCGTGTCGCCGGTATGGATCGCCCATTGGCCGGGCTGCGTGTCTGCGCCGTCACCCGGGTTTTCATCATTCGGAGTAGGAAAGCCCTGGAAGTTCAAAGCAGCAGCTCCCGGCGGGACAACCGGACCGGAGCCATTGGCAACAACTTCAAAGCTGAGGAAGCCCGGGGCAGGACCGGCTACTTTCACCACGAATCCGTCCGTCACCGGATAGGTATCATCACCCGTCTGGTTAAACTGCTTGGCAAGGACTGATGTACCCTGTGTTACATTATCCAGATTCCAATAGACTGCATCTGTAAAAGTTGTTTCTGGTCCCATGCCAGTATCTATTACTGTAACTAATATAGTATCGAAGAATATGACCCGATAAGTATCTCCGGTTAGAGAATTCGGGCCCACAACGATCGGTGTAACAGTTCCGCCTGATACGCCTACGTGCGAAATACCAAGCGTGTCACCAAAAGTAAACGGGAATTCAAAATCCACTACCGGTCCCTGGGGAGTACCTCTGATAACGGTAGCTGATGTAAGGGTCTTAGGAGTTGCTACAGGACTGCTGTTATAGGAGTATGCTTCTACCCGGAAGAAGTACTCAGTATAATTTACTAACAAGCCTCCATTGATGATGTCCGCATTGGTGCTGAAAAAATGTCGAATGCCGTTATCCGAGCCAAATTTAATAGCTCGCTGTTCAATAACGCCAGTTAAAGGATCCAACACTTCATCAATGATAATTGCAGCCCCATCGATAACATCAAAATTAGCGATACGAGTCCATGGTCCGTTAGGAGATTCTCCTTGAAAAATCGAATAACCCTGGAACGGGTAATCACCTGGGTCGACTTCTGAAATGTCAGTCCATTCCATGGCTATACTGCCGTCCAGCGGGTGAACTATGACCTCAGGAGCTGCCGGAACCTGCAATAGATTGAAATTGATATCATAAGCCTGTTGTGCAAACTTATCATTGAACTTCAATACCGAAATTGATGACAACCGGTCACCGCCTTGTCCAACTATTATGGCCGCGAGAATCTCGGTGCTGTCTCCGGGAGCAAAATCAAACGGCCCGGTGGTAAGCATGTATCTTCTATCTGAGGAAGCAAAATCAAGGTCGCCTACTCCAGTTGTCGGGTCGCCGGGGGCATAGAACTTAGTACCATTGGGGAGGGGTACACCGGGAGGAATTGAAGCGTCTAAACCGTTCATATACTGGTAGGTCCAGGTCAGGTTCTGCGGGTCAGTACCATTGATGTATTTATTGAAAGAAGTCATTCCCATATTCAGGTAGCCGACAAAAGTAGTGTCCCACATTTTGGCAGTATCTGCGTTATCACCTGTAAAAATCAGGGGACCCTGGAAGAAGTCAAATCCGACTGCTGGGGGGTCACTGCCATAATCGCTGTCATTTCCTTCATTATAGCAATAACCAAGTGATAGTACTGTGTCAGATCCAACAAGGTCATCACCGGCGTTGCCTAAATCCGGATCAGCCCAAAGCGAAACAAACATATCTGTTAAAGTCAAACCACCATTATTGTAGATTTGGTATTTAACAAAAACGATGTTTGCCAGGGCATCAGTTCGATCAAATGCGAAAGTAGTCTGGCGAATTTCCAGTCCCATACCTGTTGTACTTGAAGCATCGTTAGTGTGCGGCGCCGGGTTGGCGTCATTATAGACAGACCAGAGCATCTGGTCACCCAGCATTGCGGGATTTCCATTAGAATCCACCGGAGCGCCGTCAGCAACCGGCCACTCTGTGTAATCGGTATTGGGATTACTTGCCAGACTGTCAGCATGCAGTTTGTAAACTCTATCCGCTACATCAAACTCAGAACCAGGATCAAAAGATGTGCCGATCATCGGGCCGGGATACCAATCGTCGGCGTATTCTGCAATAGTTACCAGAGTATCGCCAGTAGCAACATCAACCGCTCCCACCCAGATACCCGCTGCAAATATCACAGAAGTGTTATTCGATTGATCTGAAATGTCTGCAAGCGAAGTAAACGGGAAATAAAGCCCGTCGTTTTTGCCCAGCAAGCCACCCTGATCGTATGCGAAAGAGCCCTTGTTGGTTACAAACATCAATATCTGGTTGACGTCAATAAAGGTGCCGGTGTCTCTAATAAGAGACTCCTTCTGACTGAACTTGCCGCCAAGTGGCGCCAGCGCAA
Source organism: Candidatus Zixiibacteriota bacterium (assembly GCA_022562075.1). Classification (GTDB taxonomy): domain Bacteria; phylum Zixibacteria; class MSB-5A5; order GN15; family FEB-12; genus JACZWU01. The sequence goes on from JADFPZ010000024.1 coordinate 4,325, forward strand.
AAGCTGACACCGCTAAGGCAAGCAAACTCAATACTATAATTGCTTTTTGTTTCATTTTGATTTTCCTCATCGTTTTATCTTAAAATGCTGCTCTTAATCCAAAGTATATCTGCCGCGGATTAGCATAGTTTAGAGGGTGATTCTGAGCAATTTCGTACTTCTCTTCACCCGTTAAGCCGGTGGCATCGTCAACGACACTGGTATTACTTACGAAAGTCTGACCTTCTAGAGTCTCCAGCCAGCCGGTTGAATTAGGTCGGCCGCTGCCTTCCCAAACCTGAACGACATTATCTCTGTCAAGGAGATTCTTTATCCATAAATACGGAGCAAGCTTGAAGCTACCCACGTTAAATGATTTCTCGGCTTTCAAGTCTATCGATAATGTCCAGGGTCCTGTCTCAGAATTTCGCGTATCCAAAGCTATGGGAGCAAAAGCACCAAGAGTTGCTTCGTTTAATATCTGGACGGGGGTATAAGGAAGACCACTGGATGTTATCAGCAGCACGTTGACGCCGAAGTTTTCGAGCGGATAGATATCGCCGAAACGGGGCCCTTCCTGTGCGCTGTATCTGAGGTCAAAGTTACCGATAAACTTGTGGGTCTGGTCAAACGATAGCGGGGCAGTCTGTCTGGGCGCATTAGCATTTACCCAGGCAACGTTACCCTGTGAATTTGAATAAGAACCGGTACCTGTAGCAAACGACAAGGTGTACTTAAAGTCCAATGCTATCTGGCTGGTTCTTCTGGTAGTGAGATGGAATTCAAGTCCTTTAATCGTGCCATAGTCCGAATTGCGATAAGTGGCAAACGAAGTAGGCTGCGACGGCTGATTAAAGACTTGAATGAGATCGGTAATATCTTTGTAGAAAACGTTTACGTCAATGGATGTGTTGTCCCCCATCTGACGGGTTATACCAATTTCATAAGCGGTTGTTTTCGGCGGCTCCAGATTTGGATTACCGAATGAAACATAGTAACCACCGGTATTAATTTTGAAGTCCAGGAAGTCATAGCCTACATACAGATTCTGCAGCTCCGGTCGCTGGTAAAACTGGCCGTAGCTCAATCTCATCTGAGTTTTATCTGAGATTGGGAAAGCCACACCTAAGCGGGGAGAAAGTCTGGTGAATTTCTCGCTTTCTTCGGTGTCAGTCAGATCGAGAACTGTGGCAAGGCTGTCAAGGCCCGGATTGCCAGGGAATCCTAATGAATCAGGATTTAAGGGCAATGCCGGGTTAATCAGCCGGAGTGCTTTGTAATCAAAGTAGTCAAATCTCAGGCCGCCAGTAATAATCAGGCCCTCATATTCCAGGCGGTCCTGCAGGAAGAATCCGATATCAATGGGGTGCTTGGTTTCATTCTGCCAGTCATCATCGTCAGACTCTTCCCCAAAAATGTCGTAGCCATAACGGTTGACATCCTGGAAGCCACCAGTGCCAACACCTTTATATACGGATACCGGGAAGAAATGCTGATAGAATCGAAGCGTATGGCGATTAAATTCGAAGCCACCTTTGAGAGTGTGCTCTGAAGTTATTTCGCTGGTAATCTGCCCCTTGAAGCCAACGTAGGCCGATTTTCTTCTGAGATAATCATCCCAGACATGTGATTCATCTCCACCAGACACAAATGTTCTGTCAAGTCCATCAGGAGTGCCAAGAGCGGCACCAGATATAGTCACAAAAGAGTCGGGGGTGAATATACGATCCCCATTAGCATCAATAGCGTTATCATCAAACAACCTGAAAAGGTTTTCAGGATCGTTTCTGGGATTGCCGGCCGGGCGTCCGTAGGCCCAAATGTCTTCCCGATAAACCCCGTCACCGCGGAATCTCTCAGTAACAAAATATGTTCCGCTAAAAGTCCAGAAAGTGCTGGCGCTCATGGTGTGCGTCAGCTTGGCATTAAAGCTCTGGTTTTTGTCTTTATAGTAGGGCATATGCTCGGCATTAAAGAGGTAAGAATGGGTATATCCACGCCACTCATCTTTTGAGCCGGTTCCGGAAAGCTGTAACTTCAAGTTATCAGTAAACTGATAGTCGATCTTTCCCTGATAAGACCAGCCGTCAAGGCTGTTATTAGGAAGTCTGACGGCACCGGAGGGCAATACATCTTGGGAAATTGATGAGGGCATTCTGTCTCCATGGTAGCGACGCTCAACAGAGCCGAAGAAATATCCGTTTTCGACTCCGGGAATCGGTCCGCCTAAGTCAAGCGAATACCAATTCTGGTCGTATGTACGCTTGAAGCTGTCACCCCAATTATCTGTGACAACCTCGGCGTTGCCGTGGTATTCATTTCCGCCGGAAAGGGTAGTTACATTTACAATACCCGAGGCTACGTGACCGTATTCGGCCGGAAATCCGCCGGAAGTAATTGATATTTCTTTTATGGCGTTGTTGCTGATATTGGCAGTCGATGTGCCCGAAAGCGGGTCCTGCTGTGAAAAGCCGTCTACATAGTAGGCAACTTCGCTGGGTCGACCGCCTCTGATATTTAGTTCAGGAGTGTTAGTAGCTTCACGTGCTCCCCTGAGACCTCTTGGTCCGAGGTTCGGTGTGACTCTTACTACACCTGTCTGAATTCCAACAACGTCTTCAAAACCTCGTGTTGGTAGTGCCAAAAGCTCAGCGCGTTTGACAATACTCATCGAGGCTACTTTGTCTCTAATAACCATGGGCGTTTCTGCCGTGACGCGAATCACATCACCCAGCTCTTCAGTCGTCGGGGCGACGGTGTGATCCTGAAACGAGGCCAGGTCAACAGAGACCGATACGTTACTAACTTCGAGAGTCGTAAATCCGACTGAACTTACACGTATTGTATAAGTGCCAACCGGAACGTTCAAAATGGTATACTTACCATTTGCGTCAGTTACCCCTCCAAGCGATGTGCCAACGACAGACACATTGGCTCCGGGTACTGCGTCGCCTGTTTCAGAGCTTGTTATGACACCCGTGATGCGGCCTGATACCGCTGAGAGCACAGTGCCTGAAACAAGGCAGATAAAAACTGTGAGTACTACGAGTAATTTAGTTTTCATTACTCCTCCTTGTAATGTTGTATTATTTCGCAACTGTTTTGTTTATTTCTTCAATAAGGAAAGCTATTCTAATTTTATTAAATAGGCAAGGCCATTTTCCGTCATCGGAATTGACCGTAAAACTTGGCTAAAAAGTCCCAAAAAGGCCGAAAACAGTCAACAAAAACACATAATAAGTAATTATTTTTTTGACCTTAATTTGCTGAGAACTGATAGAAATTTCGGTCGCTTACTCCAAAGATTTCTGGAGGTTCACATCGTAACTTTTTGCTTAAAATTTTCTAGATAAACAGTTTCATCGCATTTCACCTTCATTCTACGATTGACCTCGAAGAGCAAAGTGTTGTTAAACAAGAGCTTAGGCCGCGCGGTGACACGCTTAATAGAGTGCGGGTAATGTTGATAACTCTTTGGCTCCTGTGTGATCTATCAACTGTCATTTTGCTCAAACAGGTCCTTCGCAGAGTAGAGACGATTTGCCGGTCCGCATTGTTTAATCAAATGCAAAAAAAATAAGTTTATTTTTATGTCAGAGTTTTAATTTTTCTCAAAATTTTGACCGCCAACCATCAGATTGGCGGTCTCATCTCAAATGCGGATGGCCGGACTCGAACCGGCACGGATTGCTCCACTACCCCCTCAAGATAGCGTGTATACCAATTTCACCACATCCGCTAATTTTTCTGAAGTCACGCTCCTTAATCAGTTTCCAGAAGTATCGCCGGGCTGGTCACTGGTTGTAGTTTTTATTTCAATCGGTGTTATCTGAAGGCTGTCACTGAAAGTGGCCTGCCGCTGCTGTTGTTGCAAGACTTGCTCTCTTTCCTGCTGGGCCTGGCGGGTTACAACTGATTCGCCCTGTTGACCGCTGACATTCGAGGCAGTAGGTCCGCCGCTTGAAATAAGTGCCAGGGCACCGCTGTTCAGCATAAACAAGGCTGCCAGGACTGAGGTTGCCTTGGACAAAAAGGAGGCTGCCCCGCGACCGCCAAAGACTGCCCCGGAAACGCCGCCTCCGCCAAATGCAGAACCGGCCAGACCTTCGCCTTTACTTGACTGCATCAAAACTACAAGTATCAGTGAAAACGAAACCAGAATGTGAGTAACTACTAAAATTGCAAACAAAATTATTCTCCTTATTTAAATATCAAGCTGCTGCTATTATCTTCATAAAGCTATCGGCGCTAAGCGATGCTCCGCCAACCAGAGCCCCATCAATATCGGGCTGCTTTAATAGTCCCGCAATGTTATCAGGCTTAACCGATCCACCATACAAAATAGGGGTCGAATTCGCAATAGCTGGTTCAATTTTGGCCAAATTCTCTCGAATAAACTTATGCATATCCTGGGCCATTTCAGGAGTTGCCGTTTTGCCTGTGCCAATAGCCCAAACCGGCTCATAGGCGACAATCAGATTTTTCAAATTTTCTACACTAAGGCCAGCGACACCCTTTAAGAATTGCCCGGAAACCACTTCCCGGCTGCTCCCGGCTTCTCTTTCTATAAGGGTCTCCCCGACACAAAAGATAGGGAAAAGGCCGTTATTAAGGGCTATTTTCAGCTTCGCGTTTATCAGACCGTCATTTTCATGATTATATTGGCGCCGTTCTGAATGTCCGATTATTACATATTTAACACCGCTAGCAACCAGCATATTAGCCGAAATTTCAGCGGTATAGGCTCCGGATTCATGTTCAGAAAGATTTTGAGCGCCGAGCGCAATGCTGCTTTTTGATAAAAGCTCAGCTGCTACAGACAAAGAAGTGAAAGGAGGACAGACAATTGTAACAACCTCTGGATCAGATTTTTCGCTGGCAACCAAGCTTGTTATGAGCTCTTTAGTTTCGGCCGGAGTACAGTTCATCTTCCAGTTGCCGGCAATTATTCTTGGCCGGGACATCAGACTGTCTGAACTTTTGGTTTGTCAGTCAGAACTTCAACACCGGGAAGGTTTTTGCCTTCTAAGAATTCAAGTGTCGCTCCACCGCCGGTAGAAATATGCGTGAAATTATTTTCCAGGCTTAATCGGGCTATTACAGCGCCTGTGTCACCACCCGAGACAATTGTCTTGGTGCCGCTTGATGTCAGCTGTGCCAGTTCTTTAGCAATTTCAAAGGTACCTGTTTCAAACGGCTTATATTCGAAGACTCCCATAGGTCCGTTCCATATGATAGTTCGAGCGTTCTTGAGGGAATTAGTAAAAAGTTTGACCGTCTCAGGACCGATATCAAGTCCTTTTGAGCCATCCGGAACAGCTTCAATAGATACAACGTCTGTTGTAGCTGAGTCAGATATTTCGGTGGCCACTATCGTATCGGTCGGAAAAACTACGGTAGTTTCAGACCGTTTAAATTCTTCTATTAAATTTCCGGCAAGATCTATCTTGTTTTCTTCTAAGAGCGATTCTCCAATACTGTAACCCATCGCTTTAGCAAAGGTAAAGACCATGCCGCCGCCAATCAAAAGCAGGTCGACATTACCCAGCAGGTTATCAATTATATCGATTTTGTCGGACACCTTGGCTCCGCCGATTATGGCTGCCAATGGACGGTCCGGGTCGTTTAGAGCTTGTCCTAAAAAGCGAAGTTCTTTTTCCATTAAAAGACCAGCCACCGCTTGCGGGAAAAATTTGGTGATGGCAGTAGTTGAAGCGTGGGCCCGATGAGCTGCGCCAAAAGCGTCATTGACATAGATGTCTGCCAGGGTTGATAGTTTTTGGGCGAAGTCATCGTCATTTTCTTCTTCTTCAATGTGAAAACGAAGATTTTCCAAAAGCAAACAGTCGCCTGCTGATAGTTTGCCGGCCAGATTGGAGGCTTCGGGACCGATACAATCTTCTGCAAAGAGAACATTCTTACCTAAAAGTTCAGACAATCTCTTAGCGACCGGTCTCAATGACAACTCTCTGACTGCTATTCCTTGTGGTCGTCCCATATGAGAACAGATGATAACTGTGCCGCCATCGTTTAGGATTTTATTTATAGTAGGCAGGGTGCTGGTGAGGCGGCGATCGTCGGTAATATTACCTGTCTTATCGAGCGGAACATTGAAATCAACTCTTAGGAGAGCTTTCCGTCCGCGGAAATTAATATCTGAAACCGAAATCTTTTGCATTGATATTATTTACTCTTCAAAAAATTTACATAATTTTCAGCATATCAATCATGCGGCAGGAGAAACCCCACTCGTTGTCATACCAGCTGAAAAGCTTGACCATTTTTCCTTTGGCCCAGGTCATCTTCGAATCAAGAATAGAGCCATGGGGGTTGCCCAGAACGTCAACTGATACAATCGGGTCCTGGCAGTACTCGAGTGCCGCCGAAAGATTTGGGTCTGCCGCAGCAGCTTTGAAAGCTTCGTTAACTTCTGCAGTCGTCACCTCTTTTTCCACTATCGCCGAAAGGTCAACCAGTGAGCCGCAAATTGTTGGTACCCGCACAGCGGTGCCGTCCATTCTGCCTTTTAGCTCAGGGAAAATTTCGCTGATAGCTTTGGCCGCACCGGTTGTTGTCGGTATCATTGATACGGCAGCAGCTCTGGCACGACGCAAATCTTGGTGAGGCGTATCCTGCAATCTTTGATCCGAAGTATAGGCATGAATAGTTGTCATATAACCCTGTACCAGTCCAAAGTTTTCTAAGAGGACTTTTACCAAAGGCGCCAGGCAGTTGGTTGTGCAGGAACCGATTGAGATTACATGATGATTAGCGCTGTCATATTTATCACTGTTGATGCCCGGTATAAAAGTGCCATCGTGGTCTTTGGCCGGAGCTGAGATTAAAACTTTTTTCGCGCCGGCTTCGATATGTTTTGACGCCTCTGCTTTGGTGCGAAACAGCCCGGTACATTCCAGTATTACTTCGGCACCAAGCTTGCCCCAGTCCAATTTTGCGGGGTCTCTTTCTGAGCTGACCGGGATTTTTTTACCGTCAACTGACAGAGAGTTTCCATCGCAACTTACCTCGCCGTCAAAACGACCGTGAATAGAGTCATACTTTAACAAGTAGGCCAGTGTTTCAGAGTCGGTAATGTCGTTTATCCCGACAACTTCCATGTTTTCTTTTAATGCCGCTCTTAGCGCAAGTCTGCCGATACGTCCAAATCCGTTAATACCTATTTTCACGATGACGACCTTTCCGTGTTTTGCCATCTTTGTTGTATAAATATTTTATTCCAATAGTAATACTAAGACCATCGTACTTTTCAATAGTGATTAGTGATTTAGAAAAATTAATAGGCATATACTTGGCGTTTAGCTCCAGCCCCAAAGAATTCGCCAGCGGCACATCGATACCGCCGCCTACTGAGTAGTAAAAGTCTGTACTAGATTCGTCGCGTGTGACGAGGAATCTTGTAGTGGATATCTGGGTGCTCCTTCTGCCGTAGTACATGCCACCGCCGCCGGTAAAGTAGGGTTGGAAGCGGCTGTGAATTATTGAGAAAGGATAAAACTTTGCCTGAACCAGCAAAGGGTAAAGTATGAGATTGCCGATATTGGTTGTTCCAGATTCGGTCAATGTGACAGAGCCTCTGTTTGACATTCCAAAAGAGAGTTCCATCATTATAAGAGGGCTGATGCGATAAGCGAAATACGCTTCGAAATAGAAATTTGAATTCGTTATTTTGCTGGCCAGAGTTGCATTATTGTTTTGATCAACCAACAGACTGGGTGGAATATCACCCATATTGGCCCAAACACCCATTCGCGCTCCGAGCTGGTGGCTCTTAAAGAACCGGTCCAGCAAATCAGTTTCAGCCGTTTGACTCCAGCCGCTGGTGGTGCCAATAATCAAAGCGAAAAGCAGAAAGACAATTCTTTTAAACATCATAATCCCCTATTAGTCAACAGGTTGTATCTTCCAATATACCTGTAAACCGGAAACTGTCAATACCCTCTTTTGGCCATTAGTGTGGTTAAAATGGAGAATTGCCTGGTTCAAATAGAAATAGCCTGCTATTAGCGTAATCAAAGAGGATTTGGTATTTCTCAAGTATCATGGTACCAATATTTCCTGAGATATACCGAGACCCAATCATGCCAGAGCCGGAATCTGCAAGCAGCCCTTCTGACACTCTTATCTCAAAATCTTCTAACATAAGGTTTGATATGGAGATTTTGCTGCCAGCAGCTCCCTTTCCGACCCCTCCCAAAAAGGTACTTGAAGAGCTATCGATTTTGAGTTGCCCGGCAGTGGCCAGTCTCTGGCCGAAATTCTGATGAATGATAAGTCCAAAAGCATTTCCCAGATCAATCAGAAAATTACCCCGGACACCATTAACTGTGGCCCTAACAGTTGGTATATTCATAGTCAGTTGGAACGGAATTGCACGTTGGGAGTTTTCAATCTCAAATTTTTCAGGATCAAATATAGTAAGCGTCTGGCTCATGAAATTGATAAGCAGAGGAAACCTGACAAAAAAGTCATAGCCCAAAAGCCCCCCAAAAGTCATTTTTTTCTGAATAAGTCCGGCCAGAACATCCAGCGGCATAACCCCGGCAATCTGGTTATACAAAGTCACCGGACCAATTGATATAGAATCAAACTTTGTTAGCCGAAGGCTCTGAAAACCACCAAGACCCATAGTCGGAATTTCCCCAAAACTTTCTAATTTCATTCCTTCGACGAATTTTCTGTCATAAAAACTTGCCGAGGATCCCGTATCAAGTATGAACCAGCCGAACTTGCTGCCGTTTATTTTTAAGCGGACAAGGATATGGCCGCGGCTAAAGTGAAATGGAATCGTTACAAAGTGAGAATCTTCGGGGAAATGAAAATCGGTAAGCGCCTTACTTTGAAAGGTGAATAGTAAGGAGTCAATAATCACATCAAATTGAATTTCTTTTGTAAGGAGCTCAGTTCTGATAGGAGCGACAGGGCTTGTGGTAACTGACTTGAATGGAAAGATTACTCCTTCGATTTCACGGTAATCATGAAAGGAAATATTGACCGGCAGGTTGTCTACTGTCTTGCTAATATATGCCAGGCGGGAATTATCTTCTACAAATACTAAAGTTAGATTTTCTTCCTCTTTGGCTAAGCAATTAATATAATGGTATGAATTGTCGTCACTGCCTGTCGTTTGTAAATATTCACAATCTCTATCTGAGTTTTTATTGAGTAAGTACTGGTACGATAAGAGATATAGATTGTTAACAATCTCTTGTTTTTCAAAACCAGATAATTTTGAATTGCGACCATTGAGGTCTTTTTGCCAGGCGATTTCACCGTCATAGCCCTGAGCCATTATGAATTGGCCGAAGTCTGAAGTTGTAATAAATTTGTTGGGCGCTTGGTATACTGTTGTGAAATCCCCCTCAATGCCGTTCCAGTTTATCTTGCCGGTTATTTTGAATGATTTTAGTCTTTTGAGTCTCTCGTATGCTTTTTGTCCGCCGACCGATTCAATAAAGAGTGAATCTATATCGACTGTCTGAGCGTTTGCTGATAAGAATAATAAAAAAGAAAGAATTAATGAAAGGCGCCTGGTCATCTGTACATTATACAGCTGTGAATTAAAAATGCCCACTCAATAGTGTTCCCTAAAAGAGCAGACCACAACCAAGCAAATCAATTCAAACTAATTCGATTCAAGCCTAAGGCTAGAGAATGTCGCCTTACTTAAAACTAAATTTAGTGATGAACGTACTTGCCCAGAATCTTATTCATCCGGGATGACATCCGTGAGTTGGAATAAACTTCGTTTGCTCCGGCCATCCGGGCAGCATCCATCTGGTCTTTTAACGTCTTAGGTGAATAGCAAACTATAGGAATCTTCTTGGTTGAACAGTAGGAGCGAAGTTTATTAATTAGCGAGGGTGCTTCTATGCCATTAAGGTTTAAGTCGATAATTATCAAGTCCGGGCTCAATTCCTGAGCCTTTACAAAAATTTCGTCAGATCGAATAGCCTTGATGCCTTCAGCCTCCATGCCATCAAGGATAGTCATAATCTTGGAAGTGAAAATCATGTTATTAGCAGCAATTAACACTTTCCTGTTCATTGTTCCCATCCTCTTCTAACTTTATGCCTTCTAAAAAGTTAGCGGCAAGCCCAGCCACTTCTATACTTAGTCAATATAGTATATTTTACGCGATTTTCAAAGGAGAGATTCAAATATTTTTTAGAACTAACCTTAATATCTGCTTAACTTGTTGTTATTCAATAACTAAATGTTTTTCTATTTTTGTGTGTGGCTGATAATGAGAGGCCTATTCCGCCTTTTTTGGTTGATTTCAGCTGAGTTCACAGCTAAAAAGTGTAAAATCAGAAATATTCTCTCTAATTTCTGCTAACTAAGAGGCCAAATGTGAATCTCGCAGCTCTCAAAAATCTTATGACCCTGATGTTGGGATTAGCTCTGCTGTCTTTTTTTATCGCTCCTGTTGGCCAGGCGCAGTCGAAGAAAAAATCGAAAGAAATGTGCATTACTTTTGATGAGCTGCCGGCCAGCCGGGCGTTTGGGGAGGTCGATGCTGAGGCTCTAAATTATCTTATTTTGCAGGGTTTGAGAAATCACGATATCAAAGCGGCCGGGTTTGTGGTGGGCAGCTATGTTGAAGGGAGTTTTGATATTTTGGGGCAGTGGCTAAACGAAGGGCACACTCTGGGAAATTTGACCAATTCCAATCAGGATTACCACCAAATTGATATAAAGAGTTTCATTTCCGATATCGCCAAAGGCTATGACATACTTGAGCCGATGCTCTCAGGCTTTGGCCAGAAAAAACAGTATTTCCGATTTCCCTATCTGCATTATGGAACTAAGCTTAAAACCAAAGAAGCAGTTAATATTTATCTGGAAGATCAGGATATAGTCACTGTTCATGCTACTATAGTAGTAGATGATTATCTTTATAATCTGACGATGGAAAAGCTGGGGAAAATCCCGGATTCAAATTCACTCAAGCAACTAAGATATGAATACATCGAGCATATCATTTTTAAGATACAGGATGCAGAGTTGAAATCGAAACAGGTACTCGGTCGCAACTGCCGGCAGATTTTGCAGTTTCGGGCCAACCGTATCAATGCCGTTTTGCTTGAGGAAATTCTGACTGCCATAGAAAATCTTGATTACAAGTTCGTGACGCTTGAGCGCGCCCTCAAAGATAAATTGTATAGCCGCGCCGAAGCATATTATGGTGCCCGGGGAGTTGGCTTTCTTGACATGATTTTAGAGAGCGACCCCGACCACCTGCCGGCAGAGTAAGGGGGTGAATAATGACACAGGAACCCACCTGAACGGCGGGCCACCCGGCCATGAATGGTGTGGCACCCGGCAAATAAATTGGTTAAACAAAATACCCGCCGATTTCGTCTATTTTTTAGTTCACCACGAAATGCAGGACATTTAGAGTTTAACCTAGTAGTGAGCAACTCCCAACGATTCTCTTTGAGCAGGGTGACAACAGTTATAGATTTGAAAGAAACAGGGAAGAAATTCATCTTTGAGATGTAAGATTAATTGAACCCTAAAATAACTTATGAAAGGAGAATAAAATGTTCAAGACTTTTATCTGTTATGCCACGTTGGCGGCGTGTATTGTCACCCTGGCAGCCTTTGTTCCGGGTGCCAACACTTATGCGGGAACGTCACCGCCGCGTTCAGTTCACATCAAATTTGCTCCTGTCGAAATGCCGAAAGGAGCTGGGCCGGTTTCGCTGGATCTGGCCTTTATGCCAAGGAATTTGAAAACTGGACCTGAAACGGGAGTTTGCGCTTGCAGAGAAGTGGAGGTCAGAGTAGTGACAATAGATAATCTGCAGTACTTTGGCGACACCATTTGGACCGTAAAAGTCGACAGCGGAGTTTGGTTCAGCACGATCATTAACGTAATAATACCTCCAAACGACATCAGTGGGATAAGACTACGCATAAAATGTGGCCGAATACCAAATCCCGTCGATGCTTATTTTGTTACGACTGGAGATACTGTAGAGTTCTATCAAGGCAAGCCAAGTGCTCATGAGCCACCACCAACGCCTCCCCGACGGACCATTGCATCTTTTGTCGATACACTAACTGAAGAGCAACTTAAGACAAAATATGAAGTGGTTCTTGACTTAAAGGAATCTGCTGATCTGAAATTTGTGGAAGGGCTTGTTGGACAATTGGCTGATTCAAACATCTTTGATGCAAAGCAAAGCTATTATCGCCTATGGATGTCGTTAGAGAATATAATTGAGATTAGAAAAAGACATATTGAGTGCGGGTTCATTGATCCGCCTTTGTGGACGCCGGAAGGTCGTGCGAAAAGGGACTCCACTAAACCTCGAGGTTCTTTGCCAAGTCCGGAATCAAAAACAGCCACCGAGCTTGTTGGTGGTATTTCGTTGGACCATGTAGACGGAGCCAGTTTATCCGGGACAAGTCTATTTATTGGACCCACCATCAGGTTTTACCTGAGATTGAACAATAATAGCGGTCAAGATATTGTTTCATCATTGAAACAGACAATTAATGTTCAAAAAGAGATTGATAATCTCTATCCCGAAGTTGAAAAAGATGTAATTGCTTTTTCGTAGTTTCTTTTTGCAATCTAAACATTTCTGCTCGTATTACCGGCTGGATTCCATCCGCCACAGGCGGACGTGGAATGACGGCAAGATGGAATCCCGACTACTCGGGAATGACAGAGGAGACGGATTTCACCTCATCCCTCGGCTTCGCTCGGGATTAAAACGCTGGAAGGACAGCGGGGTCCTACGCCTAGGGGCGGGACACCCGGCTCCAAGGGGTAGCCTGAACGGAAATCGTCAGGAACACGCCAAGGAGGCGGGTTCCTGACCTACAAGAACTGCCGCTTAGGATGGATTCCCGACTTCTCGGGAATGACAATTAGGGCAGGGAATGACAAGAAGGCAGGGAATGACAAGAAGACAGAGAATGACAGCGGCCAAATCGACCCCCTAATTGCCGTCAGTACAGGCTATTCCGGCCGCTAATTTTGTCGATATAAACAAGATAAACCATTAAATTGGCCCATAAATAAGATATGTCTACGACAGAATTCATACCATCCGGAAGGACTTCGCTCGTTAACAGAAACGGGACGGCCTTGCAGATACAGACCGAATACGCTTACCGGCCGTACCCCAGGGTGACGACTACTATTTTGGATGAGGGGAGAGTTCTCCATAAAGTAGAAAAGAAACTTGAGAAATGTGTTGATTCCCCTGAAGAACAGGCCGCGATGGAAGAAATCATCAAGCACCAGCATTCCCAGGTAATGCTGCTTATCAAGGATCAAAAACCAAAGAAGGTGGCCAGTACTCAGACTCAGAGAATAAGAGTATTGACCGAGCCAACTTTTAAGAGTGAGCTAAAGGAAATTGCCGGGGTTGAGAAAGTATTCTTTTTGGATAAGAGTGGTGCTTTTGAAAATGATGAGGACGCTATTAATTTCAAGAAATACTTCCCGTCCTTGTTCAAAGGGCTAACCGATTTGTTAGAAATGTTTATGAGGCTGCCGGGGGCAGAGGTTAAGCGTGAAATCGGAGTTGTGGAAATAAAAAAAGACCGCTTATACTTTATCTCTTCAGGATTTTCTTTTGCCTTTGCAATTACGGTAAAACAAGAAGAACAGACGAATTTCGAAAAGAGATTCAAAGATTTAATAGATCCAAGTCCGCTGGGCTGAAGAAGCCCGCAGTATATCTATCTCAGAAAAATTCAAGTCCCAAAAAAACTCCCGCTGAGTCGCGGGATTATTTTTTGGAGCGGGGTTGCAATTTGAATTAACTCCGTAACGTATACGGTAAAGGGTTTTTACAACCGCTCACTGCATGTTGATATCGCTATCGTTAATAAAAACGGGTCACGGCGAAAGCTCAGCAGATAAGAAATGACCTTCATTAGTTAAGTGTTAGAGATTTTCAAATGGCGTCCCCGCCCTAACACTTTTCTCTGTTGTCGCTGTTTAAGATAACTTATTAAATGCTATTGGCAATAGTTTTCGGCTCTGTTGCCGTAGAGCCGGGAATTGCTTATTATCAGCCGGCTATGAATATATGTCCGGAGGAACAAGTTGACTGAGTCAATTGGGATTGATCTGGTTGAAACAAACAGAATCAGAAAAATCTTAAAAAGACATGGCGCCAGATTCGTAAATCGCATACTTGGCCAGAGAGAATTAGTGACTTACGCTCAAAGAGGCGACAAAGTTAATTTTTTAGCCGGCAGGTTTGCCGCCAAAGAAGCAGTTATAAAAAGTCTTGGCCGCTTTTTGACAGAACGACCGGCTTACCGCAGCTTAGAAAT
>JADFPZ010000217.1 GCA_022562075.1 Candidatus Zixiibacteriota bacterium
GCCGAGATAATAGTGTGCTGCAAATGTTAACTGCCCCTGCTCTATAGATTGCTTGAACATCTCTTTGGCAATATCGTAGTCTCCCCGAAGAAGATAAACATAGCCGGCATCAATGAAGCAGTTGGGGTCGCCCTGATATTTTATCCCCAATAGGAAATTATCCAGGGCCAAATCTGACACGCCAAGTTTCATATATACATCACCGAGATTATAATAGGCGCGGCCATAATCTGGTCCCAGTTCGACTGCTCTTTGAAGTGTGGCCATGGCCAGTGTATATTTTCTTGAGTCCATATGAACCAGACTGAGTAACAGCAGAGTTTCCAAATCTGTCGGAGCAAGTTCGAGCGCTTTGCGTGACCAGCTTAAGGCGTCTTCAAGGCTGCCTTCTGAAAGTTTCAGCCAGCCCAGAGTCCGGTAGCCTATGGCGTATTTGGGGTCGTGTTTGATGGCAGTCATAAAAGCTTTTTCTGCTTCTTTAGTTTTTCCGGTAAACATGTAATATCTTCCCAGTGAACGATGAGCCTCAGGAAGAGTCGGATCAATTTCCATAGCTTTTTCAGCTTCCTGTTTAGCGGCCAAAATTGTCCGGGGGCTTCTGTCGTAGAAAGCCATATATTGAAAAGCATAAACATCTGCCAGGCCGGTATGGGCCAGCGCCATTTTTGAATCTACGCCCACAGCTCTTTTAAACATATCTGCGGCAAACAGCAAATCTTCCGGCCTATTTGTCTGATAGTAATTGCGCCCTTTAAGGTAAAAGTCATAGGCTGATATATCCGGAGTCTCTGAGGCAGCCAGTTCTTTGGCTGGAGAACCGGTCACTTCAGATAAAACTTGGGCGACATCGGCAGCTGCTCTTGAGAGAATATCAAAAAGTTCGTCACCGGAACCTTCATGTTTCTTGTTTGCTATTAATTCTTCGCCTCCATCTGAGTGAATAGCCAGGGTCAGCTGAATCCTCTCTTTCCATTTCATTAGTGAACCGGTAATTACAAAGTCGGTGCGGCAGCGGTTGAATACTTCTTTAATATCCCGTGGTATCTCGGTGTCCGGCTGAGGGGAGACGACCAAATCTGTGCGCTGTTTTAGTTCATTGATTACATCATCTGTGAAACCTTCACAAAAATATCCCCAAGACTCGTCACCTGAACGGTTTTTCAAATCTAATACAGTTACAGATTTTTGTTTCTTGTTAACAGCCAGAGTCGATTTGGAGTCACCCGAGGCTGCAAACTTTTCCAGATAAGCCAGAGTCGCATCTATATTCTCAAAGCGGTCGTCAGGATTTTTCTGCAGTAATTTAATTATAAAGTCGCTTAACCAATCGGGGACTTCTCGGTTTATTTCCGACGGATTTTCCGGATCTTCATATAAAGTCGAATAAATTGAGGAAGCAGTATAATCTCCACCGAATGGTCTTTCGCCTGTAAAAAGCTCAAACAAGATGACACCATAGCTAAACAGGTCTGATGATGAAGTAGCGGGTTCACCTGAGAGTTGTTCCGGTGAGGCATAGGCTACAGTCCCTTCCACATTTCCGCTTGAGTCTACAGTTTCACCTGGGGTAACTTCAACCGCCAGGCCAAAATCAAGAATCTTGGCATCTCCGGCGGCTGTAACTTTTATATTTTCCGGCTTTAAATCTCTGTGGATTAAATTGTTCTGATGGGCAGATTTTATCCCCTTGGCTATTTTCAGAGACAGGTCCAGCTTTTTGTCAATGTTAATGTCATCTGATTCTATAACCGAACGAAGATCATCCCCTTCAACATATTCAAGCGAGATGTAGGGGCGATCGTCGATTTCTGCATATTCAAAGACCTTAACAACATAGGGGGAGCTGAGCTGTGCCGATTTTTTGGCTTCAGCAGCGAGCTTTGACCGGTATTCTTCGGATCTGGAAAGATTCTCGTTTACGATTTTGAGGGCTACCGTCCTACCCAGCTCGGAGTCCAGAGCTTTGTAAACAGTACCCATGCCACCGCGGCCAAGAACTTCAATTACCTTGTATTTGCCAAATATTTCGCCTGGAGTTAGCATTTTCTAATTCAGTTAGTATATTATATATTGATTTAAGTCTAATTCTTATCAAGACAAAGTATAAGCTTATTTTGGAGAATTGGTTACATTTTTTCTTTTCACGGAGTTAAAGTAGAGTGGCAGACAGGGCAGAAAGAGAATTAGAACGGCTGCGGAGTGCAGTCTCTGAATTATCAAGTCTCAACGAAATTGCCTCTGCAATCAATTCATCGATGTCCGTTGATAAGATTACTTCGATTATCGTAGACAAGTGTTTGAAGCATACTAACGCCTCCCAGGGTGCTATTTTTTTGCTGGAAGAGAAACAACCCGAAGTAGAAGGCAGCAAATTCAAGACATTCGTCAGGAAGATGCAGGACTCTCGTGAAGATATTCCTTTTCATCTGAATATGAGTCTGGCCGGCTGGATGCTAAAAAATAAGCGTATTTTGGTAATTAATGAGGATGACGGAGACCACCCGTTATCCGGCCTTGATTTTGCGAAACTGGGAATCAGGTCGATTGTTGCTTCGCCTCTGTTATCAAAGAATGGACTTATTGGCGTTCTGGCAATTTTTAATAAGCGTGGCGAAGAAGGATTCACTCCCAATGACCAGCGATTTTTGGGCATAGTAGGTACTCAATGTGCGCAAGCTTTAGAGAGCGCACGCCTTTACGTGCAGGAGAGAAAACTTATAGCAATAAATGAAGAGCTGGGCATTGCCAAATCTATTCAGGAAGGGTTTTTGCCCAAGCCAGAATTGATCCAACAGATCAAGCATTGCTATGGCATGAATGTTCCGGCCAAGGAAATTGGCGGTGATTTCTTTGACATTGTTGACAGAGATAACGACCAAGTATTTCTATCAATCGGCGACGTAGTGGGCAAAGGCGTGCCGGCTGCCCTTTTGATGGCCAACACTCAGGCGGTGCTACGCTCTCATCTTCATAATAAAACGAAGCTGGATTTAGCTGATTTGGCGGGCAATCTTAATCACCTTGTTTGTCAGTTTACCAACCCGGGGCAGTTTATCACCGGTCTGTTCGGTGTCTTGGATAATAAGAATAAAGAATTCAGGTTTGTAAACGCCGGTCATCACATGCCTCTAATTGCCAACAACGGCAAAATTATAAAGCAGACAATGGAGCCGGATTTGGTTTTCGGAGTGATGCAGGGAATAGAGTTCAAATTGAATGAGATAGAAGTACCGGAGAATTCAACAATGTTGCTGTACACAGACGGAGTCAGCGAAGCTCACAATGAGACTGAAGAGCAGTTTGGCGACGACCGAATTGATAAGCTGCTGCTTGAATCAGCAGATAATCCGGCAGACAAAATTTGTGAACAGTTTTTAGCCGAGCTCAACATTTTCAAAGGGAAAGCAGACCAGGCTGACGATATTACTATAGTTGTCGCCAAGACATAAGAGCATTAAACTCTAAACCTCGTTTTTTCCGCACTGAAGCAGTTTTAAATAAGATAACTCAGGCTCAAGAACGCCTAATTTGCAGTTCCTTGTCCCATCATATTTTGTCTTCAGGTAATAACGTTTTCCGGGAATTTGTCGATAATCATATGAGAACCGTTTAACAGCCGTGGTATTGCATAATAATATGACTGAATTTACATATGACCTTATAGTAATAGGCTCCGGACCGGCCGGACAAAGAGCCGCCATTCAGGCTTCAAAATTAGGCAAAAAAATAGCCTTAATTGAAATGAAAAACGTAGTCGGCGGCGTCTGTACAAATACCGGTACTATTCCCAGTAAGACTTTAAGAGAAGCAGTGATGCACCTTTCCGGTTATCGCGAAAGAAGCATTTACGGTTCCGCTTATGCAGTCAAGCAATCAGTTACGATGGAAGACCTGCTTTTTAGAACAAATCAGGTGACAAGGCACGAAATAGACATAATCAAACATCAGCTTTCCCGCAACGGTGTCGAGCTAATTTCTGCCAAAGCAGCTCTAATTGATGCTCACATGGTTGCGGCCGGTTCGGATACTGGTGAAGGTCAGAGAATCTTATCCACA
>JADFPZ010000218.1 GCA_022562075.1 Candidatus Zixiibacteriota bacterium
AGTAGCCAAAAGTATTTTACCGTTTGAGATTGAAGCGCCTGCCTGCTTTTTTTCTTCTTCCATGTATGGCTCTAAAACAGCGACAGACTTTTTCATAACCCGGGCGCTCTTGACTACCTGCGGCAGAAACATCTTTCCCGAGCCAAACAGGTCACCAACTATGTTCATGCCGTCCATCAAAGGACCATCGATAACGTACAAAGCCTTATCATATTTTGACATCGCTTCAATAGTGTCGTCCTCAATAAACTCAACAATACCGTGGACCAGCGCATGCGACAATCTTTCTTCGACCGTCCCTTTACGCCATTCCATTATCTGGGCTTTGTCTTTCTTTTTCTCTTTAACGCCAGTGGCGATTTCGGTCAGACGGGTGGTAGCCTCAGAGTTACGATTCAAAATGACATCTTCGACACACTCGCGCAAATCGGCAGGTATCTCGTCATAGACTGCCAGCTGTCCGGCGTTGACGATGCCCATATCCATACCCGCCTTGATGGCGTGATATAAAAACACGGTGTGCATTGCTTCACGGACAGCATTGTTGCCGCGAAATGAAAACGAAAGGTTGCTGACTCCGCCGCTTATCAGGCAGTGGGGCAGAGTCTTTTTTATAGTGCGGCAGGCTTCTATGTAGTCAACAGCATAGTTGTTATGCTCGTCAATGCCAGTCGCAACCGCGAAAATATTCGGGTCAAAAATAATATCCTGCGGCGGCAGGCCGACTGTTTCAGTCAGTATCTTATAAGCACGGCTGCAAATCGCTACTTTTTTTTCATACGAGTCGGCCTGTCCTTTTTCGTCAAAGGCCATTACGATTGTTGCCGCCCCATAGCGTCTGACAAGTTTTGCTTTTCTGATAAACTCTTCTTCGCCGTCTTTTAGACTGATTGAGTTAACAACACCCTTGCCCTGAACGCATTTTAGCCCGGCTTCAATTACTTCCCACCTTGATGAATCAATCATAATCGGCACGCGGCAGATATCCGGTTCTGAAGCAATCAGATTTAAAAAAGTCGTCATTGCTTTTACGGAGTCCAGCATGCCCTCATCCATATTGATGTCGATAACCTGAGCGCCGTTTTCTACCTGCTGAAGAGCTACTTCAAGCGCCTTTTCATAGTTGTCATCTTTGATAAGTTTTGCAAAACGTGCCGAGCCGGTTACGTTTGTCCTTTCGCCAACATTGACAAACAAAAGGTCCGAGCGGAAAGTAAGCGGCTCCAGTCCGCTTAGCTGACAGAGCGGCTTTTTCTCCGGAATCGTCCGAGGTTGAATGTCGGCGACAGCCTCTGCAATGGCTTTTATGAACTCAGGGGTAGTGCCGCAGCAACCGCCTACAATATTTACAAAACCGCTATTGGCAAACTCTTTTATTGTCTCGGCCATCTGCCGGGGTGTTTCATCATAGCCGCCAAATTCATTGGGAAGCCCGGCATTGGGGTGGACAGAAACATAACAGTCAGCAATGTTCGACAAATTTTCAAGATACGGCCT
The DNA here is from genome assembly GCA_022562075.1 of Candidatus Zixiibacteriota bacterium. Lineage (GTDB taxonomy): Bacteria > Zixibacteria > MSB-5A5 > GN15 > FEB-12 > JACZWU01. The sequence goes on from JADFPZ010000218.1 coordinate 1,498, forward strand.
GAGTTGCTTCGCCCCCAACGCGCAATTTAAGCCGACGCATAGCGGCTGGACATGATTGGTAGAAATCCAGAAAGCTTCGGTCGTCTGTCCCGATAAAGTTCTGCCGCTGGCATCGGTTATGGTTCCAGATATCCAAATCGGAATTTCAAGCTTTCGCTCATCAAGAAATTCAGAAATTGCAAACAGGGCAGCCTTGGCATTAAGCGTATCAAAAATTGTCTCGACCATCAAAATATCACAGCCGCCGTCAATCAAGCCTCTGGCTTGTTCGAAATAACTGCTGCGCATACTTTCAAAAGTAGCGTTTCTGAAACCGGCGTTGTTCACGTCGGGAGATATCGAACAAGTTTTACTGGTTGGTCCCAGAGTGCCGGCTACAAATCTTGGTTTGCCCGGGTTTTGAGCCGTGAAATCGTCGGCAGCCTGGCGGGCAAGTTTGCCCGACTCAAGATTTATTTCGTAAGCATAATCTTCGGTCTTATAGTCGGACTGCGAAACAATAGTGCCGTTAAAAGTATTTGTCTCTATTATGTCTGCGCCAGCCTCAAGATAGGCCCGGTGGATTTTATCAATAATCTCAGGTTGAGTCAAAGAGAGCAGGTCATTATTCCCTTTTAAATCCTGGGGGTGGTCAGCGAATTTTTCTCCACGAAAATCAGCCTCACTGAGATTATGAGACTGAATCATAGTGCCCATAGCCCCGTCGAGCACTAATATGCGCTCACTTAAAGCTTGTTTAAGTTTGCTGATTCGCTCATGTAAAGTCATAGCTGTCCCTTAAAAAGTTTCCTAATCATATATATATCGGCCAAGCTGCGGCCTAATTCATTATTGGAAATTAGCTTAAAAGCTGTCAATATTCAATTGAATAAAGAAGTAAACCGCTGAAAAAGTGGAAGATGCAATTGTTGACTAATCGCTTATTTCCAGAATTTCTTTGTCTGAACAAAAATAAGAATCAAACCAACAAAAGCTGTCACAAATAAGGTAATAACTACCAGTTTATCACTAATCATCTTTTCCTTCTACTTTACTGCCAGTCCAAAAAGATCAAGGCTCTTGTCAACTTCAATCGTTTCTACCCGAAAATCAGACATCGGAAACTTCTGTTTTATGTCTTCGTTTACCAAGCCTTTTTTCTGGCTGCGCCTTCGCTGAAGAAACCTGGAAAGCTTATAGTCCAGAGCCTCCGGAAGCAGTTTTCTAAGCCCCATGTTCAATGCCAGCGACATCAACCCGCCCCGCTTGATTCTCCTAAATTCTATCTCGTGAATTTCTTTTGTAGCGCTAATCCCAAACATATCTACCTGTGCAAAGTGTTTTTCAAGAAGCTCCTTGAGCTCTCTGGCATAATATTCTCTTTTGTGAAAGCGGTTAAACGGCTTTTGTCCCGGCTTGAGACGGGTGGCCCGGTTGGGAGTCGTCATAAAAAGTTTACCGCCCTTTTTTAGGACTCTCTGAAGTTCCGCTACAAACAAGTTGTCGTCATCAATATGTTCTATTACCTGAAAAGCAACTGCGACATCAAGGGAATTAGTTTCAAAAGGAAGAGACTTGCCGTCATAAATGATATACTTACAGTTATCGGTCGAATATTTTTCGTTAGCATAGTCGACGACTTTTTGAATTACATCTACTCCGGTAATTTCCTGACAATGTTCTGAGAGCATCCGGCTGCCGTAGCCCTCGCCAAAACCGAGATCCATAATCCTGTCATCCATAAGTATCTGTTTATTGAGCCAGTCATAAACAAAATAATGCCTCATTTGCTGAATATAATCTTCAGCCGTATGAATGTCTTCAGGGATGAGTCTTTCGCCGGGTCTTAGCTCAATTGCCATAATATATCTTGATTAATCGCCTAACTTCTTAAGCACCAAATATAAGTCTCTGAAGAGAATTCACCAAGAAAAATATAGATCTTAAGGCGCCTGATAAACAGTGAGACCAAGCTGACTTTTAGTTGCCAGCAAATTCTGCTTTAATTATGCTTTAATAAGCAACAGTTGCCAAAAGGAAACTCATTGGGTAAAAAGAAAAGAGCTAAACAATCACAACCGCTGCCCAAAAAGCCGGGAATAAATATTGAAAATTCTCCTTTTTATGTTCCAGTAATATTTGGAATAATGCTCTTGGCATTGGTGATACTTTTCGGAGACTTCGTGATTTCTGACAACAAAATGCTCTACGGTTCCGATATGCTCACTGCCGGAGTTTATCACCGGGAGATGTTAGTAGAGCACTTTATCGAGCATGGAAAAGTTCCTCAATGGAAACCCTATGTATTTGGCGGCATGCCCTAGGTTGAAGCGTTCCATGGCGATATTTTTTACCCTTTCTCAGTCACGAAATTCTTTTTCCCCTCCCTTTATTTTCATCTGGGCTTTATCCTGATTTTGCACATCTTTTTTGCCGGCATTTTTATGTATCTGGCTGCCAGACAGTTTAAACTCAGCAAAACGGCTGCATTGTTTTCGGCGGCCAGCTATATGTTCGCCCACTATCTGGTATCTATGATTGCTCCGGGGCACGATGTAAAAATATATGTCACGGCTCTG
>JADFPZ010000219.1 GCA_022562075.1 Candidatus Zixiibacteriota bacterium
AGACATCTGGCCGCAAAACCGATCCTGGGTGGGTTGCACCATGTGTATCAGTGGGCTGCTTAGCAGTACCGATGGAGTTTTTGCGCCCTACAACTACTCAATCACGCAATTTTCCCGCAAGATAAACGGATCACTAGGACCTCATCGGATTCGTGCTAGCCAGCCATTTTGAAAACGCCCGGCAATAGATTTCGTAATAGACAAGAATTGTTGATGGCCGGCGCATTTGCGATTGAAGCACTGCCTGGGATCGGCAGCATCAATAGTCATGTTTCGCGGACGATCAGCTCCGTCTTGATAGCGGATGATTTCGCCGGTAAATCATCGAGCATTTGCATCAGATTCGAGACCAGTAGTCGACCCGCCTGATATATGTCCTGCCGTATCGTTGTCACCGGCGGGCTGAAATAAGCGGCTGAAGGAATGTCGTTGTAGCCAACGACCGATACTTGCCTTGGAATGTCGAGTCCAGCGGCTCGAAATGCATGAATAAACGCCATTGCCGCTGTATCGCTGAATGCAAAAACAGCGTCGGGTGGCTCGCGAGTGACCGAAAGAAAATGCGTAGCTGCTTCGAACGCCGATTCGAAGGAAAAGTTGCTGAGTACTACGTCGTAAAATGACACATTGTTCCCGCTTTCCTCGACTACCTTCTGCAAACCGGCGCGTCGCTGGTATATCTCTCTGAAAGAAGTATCGCCGACGAAAAGAAACTTGCTGCGATTGCGTTCGAGCAAGTATCGACCAGCCAACATACCGCCCAGGTAATTGTCGCTGCCTATCACGCAATACGGGGTTTCATAATTCCCTGCGCCCCACACGACGAAAGGCGCGCCACCTTGAACTAACTCACCCCAGCAAAACCTTCTGACTTGCTTGAACTTTGCCTCAACATCAGTTGGCCAACCTAGAGAGCCGTAAAGGTGCATGCGCAAAGCCGCCACCCGAGACATACAAAACTTAATAAAATTGGAGGTTTTTGCAAAACCCGGAGAGCGACACCACACAAGATATACTATTACATCTTATTTGATAAAAGCTGGCAGGATTCTTTTTGCTGTCAACGATAAGGTATCATCATCTAAATCATAGGCAGTGACCACAACAACCAGATCAAGCTCTTCAATCACAATGATATATTGCCCGCCGCCGCCTCTAGCCGCTTTGCTCAAGTAACTTTTATCACCTGTGGACAAATCGGCCTGCCACCAGAAATAGCCGTAAGCAGTGCCGGAGACACCACCGGCGGTGTCGTCATATTCATCACTTTGATCGGCAATTTTACTGGTCGCTCTTGCAACAAAGGCTGCTGGTATCAGTTGCTCGCCCTGCCATCTGCCTTTGTTGATGGCCAAGGTGCCCCACTTGACCATAGCGCGCGATGTCATGCTCGAGTGACTTCCCGATCTTGGCAGGCCGCTAACGGCAGTCCCCCAGTCATAAGTAGCGATACCCATTTTGTCGAGAAGTTCATTTTTAATAAAGTCTTTGGCCGACCCCGGTACGACGGCGTCAATGACTTGCATCACCAACATTGGATCGTCTTGATACTTGAAGCTCTGAGACTCTAAGGTGATAGGCGCACTATGCTCGAGATGGGCCTGAACTTGGCCTTGGCCCTTTAACGCAGCGGGATTTTTCTTGAGTTCTTCCCTTTGTTCTTCACTGATGCGGATACCGGAACGCATAGTCAGCGCCTGGTGCAGCGTGATCTTTTCTACACCCTCAACAAATTTTGCTGGATCGAGATCTTTGAGAAAGCTGACCAGGGGTTTGTCTAAATCGGCCATAGTCAAATAACCCAACTGGATAGCGCGGCCCAGCGCCAAGCCGGTGTAGACTTTAGTCGCTGACGCTTGGAAATGGGGCAAATTGACACGACCGCGCAAATAGTAGGATTCAAAGATTAGCTTGCCCTTGTGCGCGATCAGCAGGCTGTCGAAGTCACCGTGCTTACTGTCAGCGATTTCTTGCGCCAGCTGCAAAATCATGTCTTTATTGCCGCCATCGACGCCCAATTCACCAACGGGGATAGCGTCTTTTCTGTCAGTCGGCGTCGCATCGATAAAGGCTTTGTTGAGATACGAAATATCCCTGAATGAAAGCTCGGCTTCGGCGGCTGTGGCCTCTGGTGCGAGGCTGTCATTTTCTTCGGCACTTACTGCGGCACTTACTGCGGCAAAGCCGCTAAAACTGCTTAATAGAGCGGCAGCGATTAAACTTTTGAATTTTAAATTGATAGTCATAGGTACTCTCCAAGTTGTAAATAACTCTACTCAAGGCAAAGTCATGGTTTAAATAGTGCGGTAATCTTTTTTGATATCCTTGTTATACGGTTATTGCCTGGGCCTGAGGTTCTCAATAATCTGGGCATCTACCCAGTAGATATTCCATGTTTTGGAGCTTGTCTTTCTATCAAAGAAAATATATTTTCCATCGGGTGTAGCATATGGATCTATTTCTTCGCCTGCTGTGTTTATCTTATCTCCCATGTTAATGGCAGGGCCCCATGAACCATCTTTCTGTCGAAAACTGATATACAAATCAGCATCACCATATCCATCTTCTCTTCTGCTATTCCATATTAAATAGGATTCATCCGGAGCAATGAAGGGATGGGCATTGTATGTTCCCGTGTTAATCTCCTTGCCCAATGTTCTCGGTTCTTCATATTTGCCATCTATTAATCTTGAATAACGAATAGGACGATCCAATTTCTCTGACCAGGTATCAAAATAATAAGTTCCTTTGGATGAAGCCGAAAGACGATTGATGGGGATGTCTTTGAAAGGTGCTCCAAGAGTTTTTACCTCCGACCAACCAGCGTTGGTGCGCTCTATATATCTTCTACCAAAATGCATAATTTTGCCATCCGGAGAGATGGTTGGTTGACCCACGAGGGGGATCACAGCAGGCTCTCCCCATCGATTATTTTTGTATTGAATAACAAAAAATGTATGTTCTTCATATTTTCCACCTTCCCTGATGAAGTAAAACTCTTGCAAATCGGGTGTAAACACACCGTTAAATTCGTCATACTCTGTTGAAACAATACCAGGAGCAAAAGCTTCAGGAATTAAGCCTGGTGGCTTTTGGCCAAGATAGGGACCTTCCAGGACTGGAAATTCATCTTGACCATAGCTTTGGCTGCTGCTGCTAAAACTGCTTAAGGGCGTGGTTGAAAAATACATTTTCAGGGCCTTAGGAAGGGATATAGCGCCATTGTTCTCATGAGTCGCACCATCATTGATCTCGTGAAACAATTTTACCTGCGCGGGAAGATGTTGCTTTAACACCGTGGTCAAGACATCGTAATCCGTTTTAAGGTCCGGGTCTTCACTGCCGCCAACACTGACATAAATAAATGCCGGAAAATCCAGATCCTGTTTAAAGACAAGCTTCAGGTCACTAAAAGTCTGGTCCCCATATTCCCCGATGGACGGGCTGGTTATGAACCAGGCATCAAACAATTCCGGTGATTGACTTAAGGTATAGGCCAAAAATTGTCCGGCCCAGGAATGCCCCATGAAAACGCGACGACCATTGGTTCTGAATTTTTCACTGGAAAAAGGGATAAGTTCATTTTTAATAAAGGCTAAAAATTTATCGCCGTTGCCTGATACCTGTTCCCCGTCCATCTCGAAAGTAATAGAGGGCGGCGCAAAGTCATATCCCCGGCGAATATTTTTGATTGCTATCACAATCATCTCAGACATTATTTTTGCCGTATAGTAATCATGATCTGCATCGAGCACATAGAGGACCGGATAACCGTCTTTGTTTTCTGGATCATAATTTTCCGGTAAATGAACGACAATTTCTCTGGTTTCCTGCAGGATTTCAGACTGGATGCTGAAATTATCCTGCTGTGCCAGGGCCGATGAAGCAGATACCGCCCCGGAAACCAGACAGAACAGAAATAATTTTACAATTGATATGCTAAACTTATACATAATATTCTACCCTTCATTTTGGCACGCATGCCTGACTTTATAACAAGTTACAATTCGTATATACAATCGGATATAATCCGTATGAGGC
>JADFPZ010000025.1 GCA_022562075.1 Candidatus Zixiibacteriota bacterium
TGGGCACTATCCGAACTTCACCGGAAGGCATTTTCAGCGTCGTCTTGTTGCCTTCACGAGCCACCAGTTGGACAAACGAGCCGGCCGAGCGGGCCATCTGAGCGCCTTTGCCCGGGCGCAATTCAATATTGTGACAGATTGTTCCCAGCGGCATATGCTGCAGCCTGGTGGCGTTGCCAATTTTGTTGTCAACATTTTCACCCGAGACAATCATAGTATCTACTTTGAGGTTAGCCGGAGCAACAATATATCTTTTTTCGCCGTCAAGATAATGAAGCAGGGCGATTCGAGCCGAGCGATTCGGGTCGTATTCTATTGAAGCTACCCTGGCCGGGACATCAAACTTGTTCCTCTTAAAGTCAATTAGGCGGTAGCGGCGCTTATGTCCGCCGCCCCTGCAATAGGCTGTAATGCGACCTTTGTTGTTGCGGCCACCTGATTTCTTCAGCGGCCTCAGCAGAGACTTTTCCGGTACGGTCGAGGTAATTTCTTCATCAAATACAGGAACTGTCCTGAACCTGAGCGACGGTGTAACCGGTCTAAACTTTTTTATAGCCATCTTATATATCTGCCCTAATCATTAACTCTCAAATATCGAAATTACTTCGCCGTCTTTAAGCCTGACAAATGCTTTTTTCCAACTTACAGTTTTGCCCTCAGGATGCCGTCCAACTCGGCGGGTTTTCCCGGGGACCACCAATGTGCGGACATTTACAACTTTGACCTTGAAGGCGTTTTCAACTGCTTTTTTGATTACGTGTTTATTTGCCTTTTTAGCAACCCTGAACACGTATTCATTGTTCTTCACGCGTAAATCAGTAGTGCGCTCTGTGGCAATATGAGAATAAATCAGCTGGCGTGAATCGTGGCTCATACGAACACCTCCTGAACCTTGTCAAGGCCGGCTTTGGTCATTATCAGAACATCGGCATTGATCAGATCGTAGCCATTGGCTAGCGATGCGCGCGTATACTTGGTACGTTGAAGATTTTGACAGGACATGACCAGGTTATCGTTTTTGCCTTCATCGAGCACCAGACACTTCTTATTCTCCAATCCCAGATTTGCCAGCATGTTCACCATAGCCTTGGTTTTTGGCTCATCGAATGAAATTTTATCGAGCACCTTAATTGACTTACTCTGAGCCTTATCGGAAAATATTGACTGAAATACTTTTCTCTTCATCTTCTTAGGCAGCTTAGAGCCATAAGACCTTGGCTGGGGGCCGAAAACAGTACCGCCACCTCTCCAGAGAGGTGAACGGATAGTACCTGCCCGGGCACGTCCTGTACCTTTCTGGCGATAAGGCTTTCTGCCGCCGCCGCGAACTTCGCTGCGCTGTTTGGTCTTGGCTGTACCCTGTCTTTGGCGAGCCAGATAATTGACCACATACTGATGCACCAGCGACTCGCTTGGCTCAACACCAAAAACTTCCGGCTTGAGAGTTACCTTGCCGACTTCTTTGCCATCCTGATTGTAAACCTTAACGTTCATCTAACTTTATCTTCTATTCGAGTTTCGAATTTTTACCAGCGAACCTTTGAAACCGGGAACAGGTCCTTTAACAAGAATCAGATTCTCATCTGGTATAACCCGCACTACTTCTAAGTTCAAAACGGTTACTTTATCTTTTCCCATCCTGCCGGACATCTTCATGCCCTTGAATACTCTCGAGGGATATGATGACTGGCCGATAGAACCAGGCGCGCGCCAGCGGTCAGACTGACCGTGTGTCTTATCTCCGCCGGAAAAATGATGACGCTTCATAGTACCTGAAAAACCGAGTCCCCGCGAGATGCCACTTACATCAACCCTCTCGCCTTCTTTGAAAATATCAGCCTTTATTTCGGCACCGGCTTCTAGTTCACTTTCGTCAAACTTAATTTCCCGGAGATAGCGTGTTGGCTTTACGTTGGCATTTTCAAATCTTTTTTTCGAAGGCTTGTTGAAACGACTTTCTTTTTGCGCTCCGAACCCGACTTGAATGGCGTTGTAACCATCCTTTTCTTTTGTTTTAACCTGAACGACATAGCATGGTCCCGCTTCTATGACGGTAACCGGCACAGCCTCGCCGTTATCGCGGAAGATTCGCGTCATTCCGAGTTTTTTTCCGAGAATTTCTTTCATCAAATCATCTATCAGGTTTTTATTTCGACATCCACCCCTGCCGGCAAATCAAGCTTCATCAAAGCATCAACTGTGGCCGGGGTTGAATCGTAAATATCAATTAATCTCTTATGTATTCTGGTTTCAAATTGCTCACGTGACTTCTTATCTACGTGCGGAGAGCGCAACACAGTATAAACCGTGCGCTTGGTCGGAAGCGGTACAGGCCCGATAATACGCGCACCGGTACGCAGGACCGTGTCAGTTATCTCTTTTGTTGAACGGTCTAAAGCATAATGGTCGTATGCTTTTAGCCTGATTCTTATCTTTTGTGCTTCCATTGCTTTGTTCTACTTATCCTTCAACCACTTCACTGACAACGCCGGCGCCTACGGTCTTGCCGCCCTCGCGGATGGCAAAACGAAGCTCTTTCTCAATTGCTATGGGCATTATCAATTCGACATCCATGGTTACATTATCACCGGGCATGACCATCTCCACTCCGCTGGGAAGCTGGGCTATGCCGGTCACGTCGGTTGTCCTGAAATAAAACTGGGGACGATAGCCTGTGAAAAATGGTGTGTGACGGCCACCCTCTTCTTTGGTCAAGATATATACTTCCGCCTTAAACTTGGTGTGAGGCTTTATCGAACCCGGTTTGGCTAATACCATACCGCGCTCTATATCTTCGCGATTTACTCCCCTTAAAAGAAGACCAACATTATCACCGGCACGACCCTCATCAAGAAGCTTACGAAACATCTCTACGCCGGTTACTACCGTCTTGCTGGTGTCTTTGATACCGACTACTTCGACCTCTTCGCCGACCTTGATAATGCCGCGATCAATTCGACCTGTTCCCACTGTGCCGCGACCAGTTATCGAAAAAACATCTTCAATCGGCATCAAAAATGGCTTGTCAATCTCACGCTTGGGCTCAGGGATATAATTATCTAAAGCAGATATCAACTCATCTATCGATTTGAAAGCCGGATCATCCAGACTCTTGGATTCATCCAGACCGGCTGTCATAGCCTGCAAAGCCGAACCCCGGATAACTGGTATATCATCACCCGGAAAATCATAGCTGCTTAACAGCTCTCTGACTTCAAGCTCGACTAAATCCAGAAGCTCCGGGTCGTCTACCTGGTCGACCTTGTTCATATAAACTATGATATAAGGAACACCAACCTGACGGGCCAAAAGAATATGCTCACGGGTCTGAGGCATTGGACCATCGGAGGCCGATACCACCAGAACCGCTCCATCCATCTGAGCCGCTCCGGTTATCATGTTCTTGACATAGTCCGCGTGACCGGGACAGTCGACGTGGGCATAGTGACGATTATCTGACTCGTATTCTACGTGAGAGGTGGCAATAGTTATGCCCCGTTCACGTTCTTCGGGAGCGTTATCGATTGAGTCGAACGAACGGACCTCTGTGTTACCGCTCTTGCGTGACAAATACATGGTCATCGCCGCAGTCAGAGTCGTCTTGCCGTGATCAACATGACCGATTGTACCAACATTTACATGCGGTTTCGTGCGCTCAAATTTCGCCTTGGCCATTTTCTTTAATACCTCCGCTAAACCTTAACTTTTTCCAGCATTTTTTGTGAGACTTCCGTCGGCACCGGAGCATATTTGGAAAACTGCATTGTAAAAGCAGCGCGCCCCTGTGTAATATTCCTCAGTGTATTAGCGTAACCGAACATCTCTGAGAGCGGCACGGCCACAGCTATGACAGTAGCAGAATCACGCGGCACCATACCAATAATTTTTCCCCGCCTTGAATTCAAGTCTCCCACCACGGCTCCCATATATGCCTCAGGAACTACAACTTCAACATCCATCATTGGCTCCAGCAGTTTTGGGCCGGCCTTCCTGGCGGCCGCCTGGAATCCCATGGAACCTGCAATTTTAAACGCGATTTCGCTGGAGTCAACTTCGTGATACGAGCCGTCCAGCAATTCGCAATAAATTCCGGTCATATCATATCCGGCCAAAATACCATTTTGCATAGCTTCCTTGATGCCTTTTTCCACAGCCGGAATATATTCTCTGGGGATTGCACCCCCAACGATCTTATTAACAAACTCAAACTCGGTGCCATCTTCGGCCGGCCTGACTTTTAAGACGACATGGCCAAACTGACCGCGTCCGCCGGACTGGCGCACAAATCGGCCCTCGGCCTCAACCTCTCTGGAAATTGTCTCTTTATAGGCTACCGACGGACGTCCGACAGTAGCTTCTACATTAAACTCTCTCATCATACGGTCTACCAGAATTTCGAGATGAAGTTCTCCCATGCCGCTTATGATGGTTTGACCGGTTTCTTCATCATATTTGACTATAAAGGTAGGGTCTTCTTCGGCCAGCTTTATCAAAGCTTCGGTAAGTTTTTCCTGATCGGCCTGAGTTTTTGGTTCGATAGAGACCGAAACAACCGGTTTGGGGAAAGTCATCTTTTCTAAAACTATCGGATTTTTGACGTCACAGAGAGTGTCACCGGTAGTGGTCTTGCGCATTCCGATAATAGCCACAATATCCCCGGCGGCAGCAGATTTTATATCTTCGCGCTTGTTTGAGTGCATCCTCAAAATTCTGGAGATTCTTTCTTTAATATTCGAATTAGGATTCAACAGATACGAGCCTGCTTTAATTTCACCGGAATAAACCCGAACAAAAGTCAGCTTGCCGACATAAGGGTCGGTCATAATTTTAAAAGCAAGTGCCGAGGTCGCCTCATCCACGCTGGCTTTTCTGGTCAGAATTTTAGTAGTATCATCAGGAGCATGGCCTTCGACCGGTGGTTTATCCAGAGGTGAGGGCAGAAAATCTATAACTGAGTCAAGAAGTTTTTGAATGCCTTTATTCTTGAAAGAGGAACCGCACAGGACGGGAATCATGTGACCGCTGATAGTAGCCTTGCGAACTGCGGCCTGTACCTCTATGAGGTCGAGCTCTTCTTCGTTTAGGAACTGTTCCAGAAGGTGGTCATCGTATTCGGCGACTGCTTCGAGTAATTTTTCACGGTAATGGTTAGTACTTTCGAGCATGTCTTCCGGGACTTCCAGATCTTCGTAGGTCATGCCATGGGAGTCTTCGTGGAACACCCGGAATTTCATCGAGAGCAGGTCGATAATCCCTGCAAACATCTCCCCTTCACCGGCCGGAATGCTGACCGCCACACAGTTAGACCCGAATCGTTCGTTCATTGCGTTTATAGTGCGGTCAAAGCTGGCGCCGGTTCTGTCCATTTTATTGATATAAGCGATTCTGGGAACGCCATATTTGTCTGCCTGCCTCCAGACGGTCTCCGATTGCGGCTCAACTCCGCCGACTGCACAGAACAGAGCTACTGCGCCATCAAGAACCCGGAGTGAACGCTCTACCTCGACTGTAAAATCTACGTGGCCGGGAGTATCAATAATATTGATAGTGTGATCCCGCCAAAAACAGGTAGTTGAGGCCGAAGTGATAGTAATACCGCGCTCTTTTTCCTGCTCCATCCAGTCCATAGTGGCAGAGCCTTCATGGACCTCACCGAGCCGGTGCGTTTTGCCTGTGTAAAACAGAATACGCTCCGTGGTGGTGGTCTTGCCGGCATCAATATGCGCCATAATGCCGATATTTCTTACTTTCTTAAGGTCCATTTCACTCTTTTTGGGCATAAAAAAGCCCTGACTGATTGTAACAACTCTAAGCAACGGCTTTTAGAAAAGCTCCACACCCGGTCAATAAATCAGTAGGGTCTTACCAAGGGGAAAAGCTGATCAAAATCACCTAAGCCAGATTATTAACTCCCATTTTGTAATACAACAACCTCATTTCGGAGACTACCATCTGAAATGAGCAAAAGCCTTATTAGCTTCTGCCATCTTGTGGGTGTCTTCTTTTTTCTTAATTGCCGAGCCTTCACTATTGGCCGCCGCCATAAATTCAGAGGCCAGTTTATCGGCCATCGTCTTATCGTTCCTGGTACCGGCATAATGAATAATCCATCTGATTGCCAAAGCCGTACGACGCTCGGGCCGAACTTCTATCGGCACCTGATAAGTTGCCCCGCCCACTCGACGGGAACGAACTTCCAATACCGGCTTGACGTTACTGACCGCTTTATGAAAAAGGTCAAGTCCTTCTTCACCGGCTTTCTTGCTCAGCATCTCAATGGCATCGTACAAAATGCTCTCAGAGACAGATTTTTTACCCCGCCGCATAAGGTAATTGACAAACTGTGAAACCAGCTTGTCGTTAAACTTGGGGTCCGGCATTAACCGTTTTCTCTGTGCTTTACTTCTTCTTGACATATCGTATCAGTAACAATTCTTCTATTCTTTAGGTTTTCTTGTGCCGTACTTTGAACGGCCTCTTTTTCTGTCGGCAACTCCGGCAGTATCCATAGTACCTCTTATGATGTGATATCTCACACCCGGCAGATCTTTCACACGACCGCCGCGAATAAGAACAATTGAGTGCTCCTGAAGATTGTGACCTTCTCCCGGAATGTATGCCGTTACTTCCATCTGATTAGTAAGCCTGACACGGGCTACTTTTCTAAGAGCCGAATTGGGCTTTTTGGGAGTTGAAGTGTATACCCTGATACATACTCCACGTTTTTGAGGGCAGGAGTTCAAAGCCGGGGTATTCCCTTTTTGCTTGATGAGCTTACGCCCCTTTCTAATCAGCTGGTTTATTGTTGGCACTTTTCTTTCAAATTCCTCTTAGTCGTTTTCAAATACAGACTTGCAGTATATCTAATTAGAAATCCCTGTCAAGGATTTTACTATACGTTTTCCTTGAAAATATCAGTTACTGAGGCAGCTTCCGCCGGTTCTGCTGCAGCCTCTGAATCTTCTGCAATTTCCGGCTCTTCTTCCTCTTCGATTGGCTTCAATCTGTTATATTCTTCAATTCCGGTTCCGGCGGGGATCAAATGACCGATAATGACATTCTCCTTGAGGCCAAAAAGATGGTCAACTTTGCCAGAAATGGCAGCTTCGGTCAGGACTTTGGTCGTTTCCTGGAAAGAGGCTGCTGAGATGAAACTCTCTGTTGACAGCGAAGCTCTGGTAATTCCCAGAAGCATCGGGCGCGAAGTTGCCGGATCGCCGCCTTCGGCAATCACTCTGGCATTTTCATCGGAGAATTTGATTTTGTCGACCTTTTCTCCTTCGAGGAAATTGGTATCTCCCACAGTCTCAAGCAGAACTTTCTGCATCATCTGGCGGACAATAGTCTCGATGTGCTTGTCATTAATTTTCACTCCTTGAAGACGGTAGACTTCCTGAATTTCGTTTACCAAATATGACTGAGCATCATAAACGCCAAGGATATCAAGGATATCGTGAGGATCAATAGCTCCTTCACAAAGCCTGTCTCCGGCCTTGACTCTGTCGCCAACGTGGACCATCAGGTGTTTTCCGTGAGGAATCAGATATTCTCTGACCTCTTCATGTTCACCCTGGACAATAATCTGCTGTTGACCTCTGACAATTTTACCGAATTCCACCAGTCCATCAACTTCCGAAATTACGGCCGGGTCATGCGGTCGCCTGGCTTCAAACAGCTCAGCCACACGAGGCAGACCACCGGTAATATCCCGTGATTTGGAAATTACCCGGGGAATCTTGACCAGAATATCTCCAGCCTCTATCTCCTGTCCATCCGTCGCCTGAAGCTGCGCTTCGGTTGGAATTCGATATGAAGCCATTTTCTTGCCTGAGGCGCTGATAATATTGATTGTCGGAAACATAGATTTATCTTTGGTGTCGATGATAATCTTTTGAATCAAGCCAGTCTGGTCATCTATTTGCTCGCGATACGAAACATCCCGCTCGATATGCTCAAAGACGGCTTTGCCGGATTTTTCGGAAAGAATCGTTCTGATATAGGGGTCCCACTCAAATATGAGATCGCCTTTTTTAATTTTCTGTTCATCTTTGACTAAGAAGTGAGCACCATAAGGCACATCAAGCCTGGCTCTGACACGGCCTTCTTCGTCAACAATATGAGCCTGGCCTATTCCCTCACGGCTGACTACCATCTCGGTGCCATCCTTGCGTTTGACAGACTTGATATCCAGGAATTTGATTGTGCCATCAAACTTGGATTCAACCTGCGACTGCTCAGCAATACGAGCCGCAGTTCCACCGATATGGAATGTACGCAGGGTAAGCTGGGTACCCGGTTCACCGATTGACTGCGCAGCAATTACACCTACTGCCTCGCCAATATGAACCATTCTCATTTCGGCCAGGTTACGGCCGTAGCAGTAGGCACAGACGCCGAATTTTGCTTCACAGGTCAGCACCGAGCGGATAACAACTGACTCTATACCTGCCTCTTCAATTTTGGCCGCTTCATCTTCTCTTATTTCATCTCCACCCTTAAGAAGCAGTTCATCGGTAATCGGGTCATAGACATCTTCGAGCGCTACTCGTCCGAGAATACGGTCACGGAGGGACTCGATAAGTTCTTCGCCCTCTTTGATAGCTGCAACATCGAGACCAAGGATTGTATTACAGTCATACTCACGAATGATTACATCCTGGGCAACATCGACCAGACGGCGGGTCAAATAGCCAGCGTCGGCTGTTTTCAGGGCTGTATCTGCCAGACCTTTGCGGGCACCATGTGTGGAGATAAAGTATTCCTGAACCGACAGACCTTCGCGGAAATTTGCCGTAATCGGGCTTTCAATAATTTCGCCAACGCCGCCAGTGATCTTCTTCTGCGGTTTGGCCATCAGACCGCGCATACCGGCCAGCTGGCGAATCTGTTCTTTTGATCCTCTGGCACCTGAGTCGGCCATCATGTAAATCGGATTAAAACCCTGATCCTGTTTTGCCAGGTTTTCAAACATTACTGTCGAAATTTCTGAGGTTGTCCTGGTCCAGGTATCAATAACCTGATTGTAGCGCTCACCATTGGTAATAACGCCACGTTCATATCGCTTTTGAATCTTTGCAATCTCTTTGTGGGCGATATTCAATAATTTCTCTTTATCTTTCGGCACCACCAGGTCATCTATCGATACTGTGACACCAGAGATAGTAGCATACTCAAAACCAGTCTCCTTTAATCTATCCAGGAATTCTATGGTGGTATCCTGGCCAAGCAGCCAGTAGGACTGCAGCACTAATTCTTCGAGCTGCGCCTTGCCTGCCAGGTCGTTGTAGAATGGCAGTCCGTCGGGCAGAACATTATTGAATATAATCCGTCCCGCAGTAGTTCTGATCATTTCGTGATTGATGCGGACATTTATCCAGGTGTGCAGGGTAATCACATTTTGATCATAGGCGATCATGGCTTCGTCTGCCGAACAGAAATTCATATCTTCGCCAGGTGCTCCGTTGCGGGATTTGGTGAGGTAGTAACAGCCCAGAACAATATCCTGCGAGGGCACAGCGATGGGCCTGCCCGAAGACGGCAGCAAAATGTTATGAGTTGCCAGCATGAGCAGTTTGGCCTCAAGCTGCGCTTCAAATGAAAGCGGTACGTGAACAGCCATCTGGTCACCATCAAAATCGGCGTTAAAAGCAGCACAGACCAGCGGATGAAGACGGATAGCTTTTCCCTCTACTAACACGGGATAGAACGCCTGAATTCCCAGACGGTGAAGCGTGGGGGCGCGGTTGAGCATGACCGGGTGTTCTGAAATAATTTCTTCGAGAATATCCCAAACTTCGGGGCGCTCTCTTTCTACCAGTTTCTTGGCCGATTTGACAGTTTGAACGTATCCTTTTTCTTCAAGCTTCATAATGATGAACGGCTTAAACAGCTCCAGAGCCATATTCTTGGGAAGTCCGCACTGGTGGAGTTTAAGCTCAGGACCCACTACAATCACCGAACGGCCGGAATAGTCGACACGTTTACCCAGCAGATTCTGGCGGAACCGTCCCTGCTTTCCCTTGAGCAGATCGGATAAAGATTTTAGAGGACGTTTAGAGTCTCCTCGTACAGAGTGTGTTCTGCGTCCGTTATCAAACAGGGCATCGACAGATTCCTGAAGCATACGCTTTTCGTTGCGTAGAATTACTTCGGGAGCCTGGATATCTTTTAACTTCTTGAGTCGATTGTTACGATTTATGACTCTGCGATAGAGGTCGTTTAAGTCCGATGTCGCAAAGCGGCCGCCTTCAAGAGGTACCAGCGGACGCAGGTCCGGAGGCAATACCGGCACTATGTTCATAATCATCCACTCAGGTCGGTTGTTTGACTGTCTGAAAGATTCAATAATTCTCAAGCGTTTGAGCATGTCTTTCTTGCGTTGGACAGAAGTTTCATTTTTGACTTTGGCGCGAAGTTCTGCAGACAAATCTTCGAGATCTATCTCGCTTAAAAGTTTACTGACGGCTGCGCCGCCCATGCCGGCCTGGAATGTTTTGCCGGCCTCTTCGAGCTCCAGGAACTCATCTTCGGGAAGAACATCACCCCTCTGGTAATGAGTGTTGCCCGGATCGATTACCAAGTAGGATTCGTAATAAAGAATCTTTTCCAGTTCTCTGATAGACAGGTCAAGCAGGTGACCAATACGGGAAGGCAGCGATTTGAAATACCAGATGTGAGAAACAGGTACTGCCAGTTCAATATGACCCATACGCTCACGCCGGACTTTTGACTGAGTTACTTCTACACCACAGCGATCGCAGACAATCCCTCTGAAGCGAATCCTCTTGTATTTACCGCAGTTGCATTCCCAGTCTTTGACCGGACCAAAGATTCGTTCACAGAAAAGTCCGTCACGTTCCGGTTTGAAAGAACGATAATTTATGGTCTCAGGCTTGGTTACCTCGCCATAGGACCAGGACAGGATAACATCCGGCGATGCAATCTGAATCTGAATAGCATCAAATTCCGGTCCGCCTCTTTTCTGTCCTAATTTGGTCTCAATCGCTTCCATCTGTTTCCACTCCTTATTATATCATTAGCCGCGGCTCAATTAAATAAACCGCAGAAAACTTTTTTCAAGAAAATCAGCTAATTCTCCAGCAGCCTGACGTCCAGACCCAAAGCCTGAAGCTCTTTTATCAATACATTAAAAGCTTCGGGGTAGCCCGGCTCCGGCGGATTCTCTCCCTTTACAATAGCTTCGTAAACGCGGCTTCTGCCCTGCACATCGTCTGATTTTACAGTCAGCATCTCCTGCAGAGTATAGGCCGCACCGTATGCTTCCAGCGCCCAGACTTCCATCTCTCCAAAGCGCTGTCCACCGAACTGTGCTTTACCGCCCAGAGGCTGCTGAGTTACCAGGGAATATGGCCCAATAGACCGGGCATGAATCTTGTCATCTACCAAATGCGACAACTTCATCATATAGATATAGCCAACAGTTACCGGATTATCCATGGCCCGGCCGGTCAGGCCGTCATAGACCGTAACTTTTCCGCTTTCAGGCAGTCCGGCATCCTTGAGCTTTCCTCTTATCTGGTCAATTGAAGGAGCCTCAAAGGCAGGCACGGCCAGGGTTTCATTTAGTTTTGAGGCCGCCCAGCCAAGGTGCGTTTCGAGAATTTGTCCGATATTCATACGAGAAGGAACGCCCAGCGGATTCAGAATAATATCAACCGGAGTCCCGTCCGCCAGATATGGCATGTCTTCAACAGGTACTATCTTTGAAACTACACCTTTGTTGCCATGACGTCCGGCCATTTTGTCGCCGACCGAAATCTTGCGACGTATCGCCACCGAAAGTTTGACCAGCTGCTTTACTCCCGGAGATAATTCAGCACCGCGGATGACTTTGTCTATCTGCAATTCCAGCATCTGGTTCTTTTCTTTTAGGAGCGCCGCAGCTTCATTTATGATACTTTCTACATACTTGTTAGTCGTGGTGTCTTTGCAGTAGCCCTGGGGGGCAATGGCGTTATCGAAATCAAAATCTTCGAATAATTCGACGCTATACTTATGACCGGAACGAATCAAAACCATATTATCAATGATCGAACGTACCGTTTGCGAGGTTTTGCCATCCAATAATTTGGCTACTGCCCGGCTGCGAAGTTTGCCGATATCAAAAATCTTTTTGCCATATTCTTTTCTGAGTTCAGCAATATCTGCTTTCTCCTGCTTCTTGGCCTCTTCGGTGCGCTCTTTACGCGAAAATACCGAGGTCTTGATTACTATACCCTTCATGCCCGGAGGAGCTTTAAGGCTGGCATCTCTGACATCACCTGCTTTTTCGCCGAATATTGCACGAAGCAAGCGCTCCTCGGGAGAAAGCTCTGTCTCCCCTTTTGGAGTAACTTTACCAACCAGTACGTCCCCGGCTTCTACCTCGGCGCCAACCCTGACAATGCCCCGTTCATCCAGATTAAGCAGTGCTTCTTCGGAAACATTAGGTATTTCGCGGGTAATCTCTTCTGAACCGCGCTTTGTATCGCGTACTTGAAGTTCATATTGTTCAATGTGAACAGAGGTGAATATATCGTCCTGCACCAGTCTCTCTGAGAGGATTATGGCATCTTCAAAGTTGTATCCCCGCCAGGGCATGAAGGCTACCAGGACATTGTATCCCAGAGCAAGTTCACCTTTGTCGACTGCCGGTCCGCTGGCTATTATGTCCCCTTTGCTGATTCTGTCACCGATGCGGACAACCGGGAAGAAGTTAATGCAGGTATCCTGATTGGAGCGACGGAATTTCGTCAGCTTGTATTTAATGTCTTCTACATAGCCCAAATGGCCGGCCCTTGACTTAATATCGGGCATGATTACAATTTTGGTGGAATCTACTTTAACTACTTCACCATCTTCGTTGGCAACCAGAACAGCGCCTGAATCCCTGGCTACTTTGGTTTCCATACCGGTCCCAATAAAAGGAGCCTGGGTTCTAAGAAGGGGAAGCGCCTGCCGCTGCATGTTTGAACCCATTAAGGCGCGGTTGGCGTCATCGTGCTCCAAAAAGGGAATCATTGAAGCCGCTACAGAGATAATCTGGCGCTGGGAAACGTCCATATATTCGACCTCGTCGCGCTTTACCATCGGGTAATCTGAGCGTTTACGGGCCATGATATGTTCATTAGTAAGTTTGCCACTCTTGTCCCGGGGCTCGTTGCTTTGAGCAATAAAGCAACGGTCTTCCTGGTCAGCTGACAGATAAACTATTTCATCTGTCACTTTGCCTTTCTTGACTTTGCGATAGGGTGTTTCAAGAAAACCATACTTGTTTATTTTGGCAAAAGTTGCCATCGAGGTTATCAGTCCGATATTTGGTCCCTCAGGAGTTTCGATAGGACACATCCGGCCATAGTGAGTGTGATGAACATCACGAACTTCAAAACCAGCCCTTTCGCGGGTAAGGCCGCCGGGTCCCAGAGCGCTTAGTCGGCGCTTATGGGTCAAATCCGATAGCGGATTGGTCTGGTCCATGAACTGTGAAAGCTGTGAAGAACCGAAGAAAGTGTCAATTACCGATGAAACCGTTCTGGCATTAATCAACAGCTGCGGAGTTACGTTTTCCTGGTCTTTTAGCGACAGTCGTTCGCGGATTGTCCTGCCGACTCTGGAAAGACCGACTGAAAACAGATTGGACAATAGCTCCCCGACTGTTCTGGCGCGGCGATTGCCCAGATGGTCAATATCGTCAGTGAAACCCTTGCCGTTTACCAGGCCGACCAGATACTTTATAATCGCAATGAAGTCTTCTTTAACCAGTGTGGTAGTATCAAGCGGGGTTGTCAGGTCAAGACGCTCGTTAATCATATAACGTCCCACTGCACCCAAATCATAGCGTTTGGAATTAAAGAAGTAGCGGTCCAGCAGAGCTTCAGCCATTTCCATTGTCGGAGGTTCGCCCGGACGCAAAAGATTATATATTTTCACCAGCGCTTCTTCTTTCGAGGTGGTAGGGTCTTTGCGAATAGTGTTAAGTATTACATAAACTTCGCGTTTTTCTTCTTTCGGAATAATCTTTACGGAGGTTAGCCCGTTTTCACGGAGAGCCTCTATCATTTCCCCGGAAAGTTGTTCACCGGCGGGAAAGAGAACTTCGCCTGTTTCTTTATTAACCACGGTCTCTGCCAAAAATTCGTTTTCGTGATCTTTGGCCTGTTTGCCTTTGAGCGAAAACTTTGCAGTCTTATAAAAGAGGTCTATGAGTTCTTCGGTTGAAGAGTAACCCAGTGCACGCAGAAGAATCGTGACCGGCATTTTTCGGCGGGAATCGAGATAGACATTCATTACACTATTTATATCTGTAGAAAATTCTACCCAGCTGCCCCGGTAAGGGATGATTCTGGCCGAATGTAATTGGGTGCCGTTGGGATGGATGCTATTGCTGAAGAAGACACCCGGACTGCGGTGCAACTGGCTGACAATGACCCTCTCAGCGCCGTTTATTATGAAAGTTCCCCATTGTGTAATTATGGGCAGTTCACCCAGATAAACATCCTGCTCAATGATATCTTTAACTTCTTTCTTATCGCCCTCTCCTCCATAAGATATCAGACGCATGGTAACTCTCAGGGGTGCGGCATGGCTCATATTTCTTTCGCGGCATTCATCAATAGTATAGCGCGGCTGGCCAAGGTAATAGTTTACGTATTCCAGCTTATACATCTCTTTTACATCGTTTATCGGGAAGATGTCAGTAAAAATCTGATGCAGGCCTTTCATCTCTCTCTTATCGGGCGCAATATCCGCCTGAAGAAAGCTGTCATACGAAACTAACTGTATGTCCAGAAGGTTCGGCATTTCTGTAGCATCAGCAATTTTGCCGTAACTTTTTCTCAAATTTCCGTTCGTCTGCGCCAAGGGAAATCCCTCCTTATATAACAGAGCAAACCCAACGGAAGCCGCTGCTCCCATTGAGTGAATTAATTATAACTTTCATAACACAAGCTGATTCTGCCACCTATTTCATTTTTCTCCCCATTTTTCTATGTGGGGAGCCTTGCATGCAGTTAATCAACCTTCAAAACAAAAAAGGGGATTAATATTTATCTCTCCAACCAGTACAAATGAGATTGGTTCCCGGTTATCCGAGAACCAATCCCATTACTTTAAATCAACGCTGGCACCAACTTCTTCAAGCTTGGCTTTGGCCTTTTCAGCTTCTTCTTTAGATACGCCTTCTTTGACCGCTACCGGAGCGCTTTCGACAAGGTCTTTGGCTTCTTTTAACCCCAGCGAAGTCAGCTCGCGGACAACTTTAATAACCTGAATCTTCTTGTCACCTGCAGCCAGGAGCTGAACTGAAAATTCAGTTTGCTCTTCAGCCACGGCAACACCAGCAGCCGGTCCGGCCGCGATCGCTACCGGAGCAGCAGCAGTAACCTTAAACTTGTCTTCAATAGCCGTCTTTAAATCAGACAGCTCCATTGCATTTAATGTGCCAATCTTATCAACGATTTCTTCAACAGCAGTAGCCACTTTTTTACCTCACACTTTATTCAATTAACGTTTCAATTTTCTAAGTTTAATTTTCGCTCTTTTTCTTTTCAGCCAGCGCCTCAATTACTCCCAACAAACCCTGGAAGAAAGCATCAATCAACATTGCCACATTCTTGACAGGAGCTTCGACCGCCGAAGCAATCAGGCCCAGCAGCTCGTCTTTAGTAGGCAAGTCTGCCAGTTTTTGTATATCGTCCCCTGAGAAGACTTCTTTTTCGACAACAAAGACTTTCATTCTCGGCAGCTCGCGCTCCTTAAATGAATCGTGCAAAATCTTGGCCGCCACTGCCGCATCATCTTTGGTAAATGCTATTGCCGTAGGACCGTTCAGATGCTCCCGAATTCCGGCAACCCCGGCCTGCTCTGAGGCAACTCTGACCAGAGTGTTCTTGGCTATAATGAATTTGATGTTCTGCTCACGTAGCTTTTTGCGCAGAGTTGTCATCTCAGCCACATTCAAACCCTGATAATCGGTTATGAAATAAGCATTGTTGCCATCAAACATCTCTTTGATACGGGAAACTTCTTCTAATTTTTGTGCATTCGGCATTTCTTAATAGCTCCGTTCAATAACCAATTTTATGACGTAAGAGAACTTTGGTCTAATTTTATTCCCGGACTCATAGTCGAGCAAATAGAGGCATTGAGCAGGTAAGTGCCCTTGGCAGTAGTAGGCTTGGCTTTTAGAATAGCGTCTGCCAGAGTCCGTACGTTTTCAATTAACTTTTCTTTATCAAATGACATCTTGCCGACTGCCGCAGCAATATTGGCCTGCTTATCAACCCTGAACTCGATACGTCCGCCCTTGAGCTCCTTGACAGTCCTGCTTATATCCATAGTAACAGTGCCTGCTTTGGGGTTTGGCATCAGCCCCTTTGGGCCAAGTATTTTCCCAAGCTTGCCGACAACTTTCATCATTTCCGGCGTTGCCACGCAAACGTCAAATTCCGCCCAGCCGCCTTTAATTTTTTCTCCCAAATCTTCAGCTCCGACAACATCAGCGCCTGCTTCGGTAGCCTCGGCAGCTTTTTCGCCCTGGGCAAAAACCGCTATACGGACAGTTCTGCCGGTTCCGTGAGGCAAAGCAACTGTGCCGCGAACCATCTGGTCAGCATGCTTGGGGTCTACTCCCAGCCTGAAAGCTACTTCGACCGACTCATCAAATTTGCCACCGCTGCCCTCTTTGAGAATGTCCAGCGCTTCTTCCAAGGTGAATGACTTCAGAGGGTCAACCTTTTCACGATAAGCTTTGTATCTTTTTGATCTTTTCATATCTCTTTCTCCCTGAAAGTCAAAATGCAATCAGGTGCAAACGAATAATTATTCTGGTCTAGTTACCAACTACGATCCCCATTGAGCGGGCCGTACCTTCAATTATAAGCATAGCCTGACTTATTGAAGATGCGTTTAAGTCCACCATCTTTGTTTTGGCAATTTCTTCTACCTGCTGCTTCGTTATCTGACCAACTTTTTCCTTGTTGGGCACACCGGAACCTTTTTCGATTTTAGCGGCTCTCTTTAACAGCGTCGAGGCAGGCGGTGTCTTGGTTATAAACGTAAATGACTTATCCGTAAAAACCGTAATTATGACCGGGGTCAGTATGCCCTGTCCGTCCTTAGTTCTGGCGTTAAAGGCTTTGCAAAATTCCATAATGTTAACGCCGCGCTGACCCAGAGCCGGACCGACCGGCGGAGCCGGATTGGCCTGACCTGCCGGAATTTGAAGCTTAATATATCCTGTTACTTTTTTACCCATTTTCCTATAACCACTAATGTTTGCCCTTGGCAGCTTCTACCTGTAGAAAGTCAAGCTCCACCGGAGTAGGTCTGCCAAAAATTGATACCATTACTTTTATCTTCTTGCGTTCCAAATTTACTTCGCTGACCGTACCCGAAAAGTCATTAAAAGGTCCGTCGATTACTTTGACCGGATCACCCGCCTGGTAGGGCACATTGGTCGGTTCTTCGGTGCGGCTGCGGTCAATCTGACCAACAATTCGCTCAACTTCAGCCTCTTTTAACGGTACCGGTTTGCCGCCGCCGCCGACAAAGTTGGTTATTCCCGGTGTATTAATCACCAAGTCCTGTGTGCGCTTGTCCAGAGCTACTTCAATCAAAATGTAACTTGGCAGAAACTTCTTGTTGGAAGTTGTCCTTTTGCCATGCTTCATTTCAGTAACTTCTTCAGTCGGCACCAGAATCTGACCGAATTTATCCTGAAGTCCGGCGTTCTCCACGTTTGACTCAAGATACCTTTTAGCTTTCTGCTCATGGCCGGAATACGTGTGTATGGCGTACCAGCGCAGAGTCGTTGTAGCTTTCTCAGCCTCCACTGCCACCGCCAAATATAGTAGTGACTATCAACGTTAAAAACTTGTCCACGATTCCAATAAAGATAGCCACCATGAATGAGACTATGATTACGACTATAGTGGAACCAACGAGCTCATCCTTGGAAGGCCAGGTAACTTTCCTTAGCTCAACATTTACTTCTTTTAGAAAACGCGTGAATTTATTCATTTCAACTCGAACTATAGATTTCAGGCCAGGGGGGACTCGAACCCACAACATCCGGTTTTGGAGACCGGCGCTCTACCAATTGGAGCTACTGGCCTATTCAGCATCTTTATTATCTCGTCTCCTTGTGCGTAGTATGCTTATTGCAAAACGCACAGTACTTTCTATTTTCGACACGGTCAGGATGTGTCCGCTTATTTTTGGTCGAGTTATAGTTGCGACGCTTACATTGTTCGCACGCTAATATTATTATATCCCTCGGCATAGATTATTCTCTTTGTTCTACTTATCCTTCAACCACTTCACTGACAACGCCGGCGCCTACCGTCTTGCCGCCCTCGCGGATGGCGAAACGAAGCTCTTTCTCAATTGCTATGGGCATTATCAACTCGACATCCATGGTTACATTATCGCCGGGCATGACCATCTCCACTCCGCTGGGAAGCTGGGCTATGCCGGTCACGTCGGTTGTCC
>JADFPZ010000220.1 GCA_022562075.1 Candidatus Zixiibacteriota bacterium
CAGGCCAAACTCAGGACCTTCATATAACGGGCCGGGCACAACTTCGTGGCCTTGAGTCTCTTGATCAATACCAGGCGGATAAAAATCCTGACTCAAAAAGCCGAGCGCACGGCAGGTAACAGATAATGGCCGAAAAGTCGGCAGACCTAATATGCTTCTTATGTAAAGCCCCAGCGGGTGATTGGTGCGGCTATAAGCGACAACCGTTCTGGCTTTTTGGGCAGAGACATCGAAGCTGAAAAGTGTCGCATCGGGCGTGCGCCAGATGCCTAAAATTGTACCATCAACGTCGCAGACTGTAACAAAAACTCTGGCGGCGCTGCCTAGCGGTCTTCTGATAGCCGCTCTGGTTTTATTGGCCTGAACAACTGCCTGGTCGATTACTTGCTTTACTTCCTGAGCGGTTAACATTGAACCGTCTTTTATTCTGAAATCAAAAGCCGGGTCAAGGTTGACTTCACCTTCAATCGCAAATTTTTGGGTCGGGGTCGGCCGTATCGGAAACTGTGGGGCAACTAAGCCACGCGAAGCCAAATCGGCAAAGGTAAGGTTAAAATTCAGCTGTGGATCCTCGGCGTTGGCGTAAAGAAACAAAATGCCATCGATAAAAATCCTGTCGCCTCGTAATTCATCAGCAACGCGGTAGCCGTCTACTGCGGCCAGGGCTATCTGCTCATCCTGACTGGTTCCCTGGCAGGTTACAAAACTAAGATAGAGCGCTCCTCCGCTTATGCCGATGCCTCCGGCTAAGCGGCCGTTTTTGAAAATTGGAATCCCTCCGGGCACTCCGGTTAAACCGGGAGCGCCAAGGGCTGGCCGGGCTGAAGCAATATCGCCATTAGGCATGATATCTCCACCCCCGATACTCGAATATGGCACACCATACAAGGGACCACCGGGAGCATTTTCCACTCCGGGAGGAAAGTGCGGGCGAGTGATATAACAGGCAGTCAGAGTCGAAAAAGCATGCTGATTACTGCTCAAATAGGCAGCTGTTCGCGCTTTGGCAATAGCTCCAAAGGTAGTATCAAATACATTGGCATCACTGGTTCCGGTCATCCGAAAGACGCCCAATACGTTAGCTTCACGGTCGACCACTGCCACGGTCACAACTGCGCCAATCTGCTCAGCTGCATCGATTGCCTGAGTCAAAAGTGTCTGAACATCCAGCACGCTCAAATCAGGAGTGCCAGTAGGTGAATTTATGATTCTGGCCTGCTCGGAGTCACAACCCGACATTAATAGCAAACTGGCTAGAGTTAAGAGCAGCAATAGGCTACTTAATTTGCTGATAACAGTAGAATTGAAAATATGGTCAGGACGTAAGCTAGCAGTTTTTTCTTTCATATGCCTCTGTTTAGCCCCTTGCGGACCGTCTCGAATACAACACCGCGTAAAAAAAATGACAGAAATATTCTTTTTTTTAGGACTTTCCTTCCACCTGCAGAAATCTTGTTCCTGCTGAATGCCCCAAATTGCACGACAAATCGGTTGCTGTCAAGGGCTTTATGAAGTTAGACTTAAATTAGAGGAATAATATCGATGCGAAGTTTGGTCTGTACAAATTATTTCAACATTGTTATTGTAAGTGTCTGAGCAATTGTATCAAATGTGCCAAAAATTGATTTCAGCCCTGCTCGCGGCAGAAAGAACAGAATGTCGAAACTAAAGCAGATTAGTAAATTGGTAAGCCAGAATCCGAGCAAAATTTTGATGCTGGTAATGGATGGTCTGGGCGGCTTACCCATTGGTACCAATGAAACAAATGATACCAGCGGGAAAACAGAGCTTGAGACTGCTCACACCCCCAATCTCGACAAGCTGGCAGCAGACGGCATAACCGGGCTTCATCTGCCGGTTGGTACAGGCATTACCCCCGGAAGTGGCCCGGCCCATCTGGGGCTGTTTGGCTATGACCCTTTGGAGTTTCAGATTGGACGCGGCGCCTTAGAAGCTGTCGGCATCGGATTTGATCTGGAAAAAGGGGATGTTGCCGCCCGAGGAAATTTTTGCACAGTCGATGACAGCGGCAAAATCAGCGACCGCCGTGCCGGTCGCATTGATACATCCACCTGTCAGAAGTTATCTGAGTTACTAAATGAAAAAGTAAAAATTGATGGCGTAGAAGTAATTGTGCAAGCGGTTCGTGAACACAGGTTCTTGTTAGTGCTCCGCTCAGATGGCCTGAGTGATGCTGTTGCCGAAACCGACCCGCAAAGAACAGGCAAAGCGCCTTTGTCTCCGGAGGCCTTTGAACCGAAAGCTGACAAAACTTCTTCTATAATAGCAGATTTCGTCGAGCAGGCTGCTGTTATTCTAAAAGACCAGCGTCCGGCTAACATGCTGCTCTTGCGCGGATTTTCTCAGCTGCCCGACTGGCCTTTGTTTCATGAACTGTTCGGACTCAAAGCCTGTGCCATAGCTGCCTATCCAATGTACCGCGGGGTGGCCAAACTTGTGGGGATGGTTCCATACGAAGTCGATGATGATTTGGATAAAGAGTTTGCACTGCTTGAGCAGTATTGGTCAGACTACGATTTTTTCTTTTTGCATATGAAACAAACCGACAGCGCCGGCGAAGACGGTGATTTTGCCAAGAAAGTTTCGCTAATTGAAGAAATGGATCAGATGATTCCGCGCGCCATGAAACTAAAGCCTGATGTTGTAATAGTCACCGGCGACCACTCCACACCGGCTATAATGAAAAAGCACAGCTGGCATCCGGTGCCGCTACTCTTATGGTCAAAACTTTGCCGCCCGGATAATGTCAAAGAATTCGGCGAGCGTGCCTGCCTGGGCGGATCACTTGGCGCAGCCTTTCCGGCAACAGATATTATGCCGTTGGCTCTGGCAAACGCCGGCAGATTAGAGAAGTTCGGAGCTTAAGCTCATTATGTATCTCCGAACATTGAACCTCATCCTAGTTGCTCAGGTCGACGGCAACCATGATGATGATAGTCGACGTTATCAGCGCTATCCACCCCCTTCCCGATGCTCCCAAGTATAGTGCCGTTTTAGTTTCCTTAACGGTTTCAAAATTGGATGGGCCTAAATAGTTCTGTCTTTCATATGTAACAATATCAAGATACGCGTGTATGGAGAACCATTCGTGAACTGCCAGCGCGGCAGAAAAGGCAAAACCGGGATAACTGCCAGCGCTAGTCCCTGCAATTAACAGACGAGGAGATAAATCCAAGGCTACTCCTTTTCCCAACCACTTACGATAGCGAGGTCCAAAACCGAAGCTTTTGATATTGTTATAGGCAGATATGTGAAACGAACCACCTAAAGCCGATGATCCCTTGTTGTTAAACATTAATCCCAGGTCAGCTGTAAACAGCAAATCATCCGTTCCTCTTCGAATTCCGCTTTCTGCAATTCCGTAGTAAAAAAAGCCAGCCTCAAAAATCAAGAAAGAGCAGCACTTTCCTTTGGGTTTGCCGCGAAAGCAAAAATTACAGCCCTCGTTCCCGTTGCTGTTCTGCCCAATTACAGGTACAGCAAGAGCTAATATGGCGATTACCAGGCAAATACTAAGACCATGCGCCTGTTTCATCTTTTGTCCCCCGACTTATTTGATATTGATTTGCAATAGAAATATAACTAAAGAGAAACGAGACTACAAGTTCTTTATTACGTTTATGACCGACTTGGCATCGTTCATTATATAGAAGTGGATACACTCAACACCGCCGTCAAGTAGTTCCTGGCACTGCTTGGTAGCCCAGTTAACGCCAATTTCTCTGGCGTGCTTGTCACTGGAAGTGACTTCATTCGCCACGACCTTGATGATTTCCCCCAGACGGATAATGGTGTATTCCATAGTGGCCTTCAACACGGCGTTGGCCGGGTCGGTGTGGGAAACCGTATAAGCCGATTGAAGGTTCCTTGTCCACTCGGTTTGCCCGTTTTCGGATTTGCTACTGCCGCTCCTCATGAGTTCTACCGTGGT
>JADFPZ010000221.1 GCA_022562075.1 Candidatus Zixiibacteriota bacterium
ATGGTTAAATGCGTAGACAGCGAAATTCCTGTGAAAGCAAGTCGAAGATACGAGGGCAGGCTGAAAACTGTTTTCATGGAAGTAGTAATCATGGTAGCGCCGAAAGTCCCACCTACGACAATCAGAATTGGGCCGGCCATGAAAATGGCACTTATATTTCCACCTTCAAGCGTGAATGCCCCCAGGATTGCCCCCACGGCTGTGATGAGTCCAAGAATTGTTGCAAAATCCATCTGTTGTCGTTCCAAAGCTGTGGTTTAACTGTTCAAAATGCCGACAATTTCTGTCTGCTTGTATATCGGCAGAAAGCCGGCTCTTTCAAGCCGGCATGAGTGGATTTTAATGCTGGAAAGAAGATGCTAATTGATATTCTGGTCTACCCGGTATTCGGCCAGCTTATTCCTGATAGTTCTGGCGGTACAGCCCAAAGCCTCAGCAGCTTTGGTCTTATTTCCACCAAATTTTTCCAGAGTCCTCAAAATCAAGAATTTATTGCCTTCTTCCAGGGTCATAGGAATTTTAATATTAGGCATTTCATCTGCAAGAGTACCTAAAGAGAGTTCCGAAGGGAAATCATCCTCTGTCAGATTTTCCCGGGTAGAAGTGACGATTGCTCTTTCTATCAGATTTTCAAGTTCCCGGATATTTCCAGGCCAGTGATAGTTTACCAGGAGTCTCATAGCCTCTTGATCTATTGATTTGACAGTCTTATTGTTTTCTGCATTATATTTTTCAAAAAAATGTTTAACCAAAAGTGGAATATCTTCAAGCCGATCGCTAAGCGGAGGCAAAACTACAGGAATGACGTTCAGGCGAAAATATAGATCTTCACGGAATTTACCCTGAGCTATGCATTCTTTTAAGTTTCTGTTGGAAGTCGCAATCAGGCGGACATCAACTGATATCGTCTCGCTGGAGCCGACCCGTTCGAATTCTCTTTCCTGAATTACTCTTAAAAGCTTGGACTGCAGATTCAATGGCATTTCAGAGATTTCATCCAGCAGCAGACTGCCTCCATCGGCCAGTTCGAATCTGCCGCGTGACGTTTTCTTGGCATCTGTAAAGGCGCCTTTTTCATAACCAAAGAGCTCTGCTTCAACCAGATTCTCAGGTAAGGCAGCACAGTTCAGCTTGATAAACGGTTTATTTCTTCTCTGTGAAAGTAAGTGGATTGAGCGCGCAACCAGTTCCTTACCGGTTCCCGATGGTCCTGTTATCATCACAGTCGAGCGGGCATTGGCTATTGAATTAATCAGATCGAAGACGTTCTGCATTACTTTTGATTTGCCAATCATGTTATGGAATTTGCTGAAGAGGTCCTGTCGCATCTGTTCGTTGTCAGCTTTTAACTGTATCAGTTCGGTGAGTTGAGCC
This sequence comes from Candidatus Zixiibacteriota bacterium, assembly GCA_022562075.1. Lineage (GTDB taxonomy): Bacteria > Zixibacteria > MSB-5A5 > GN15 > FEB-12 > JACZWU01. The sequence continues at coordinate 1,375 of JADFPZ010000221.1, forward strand.
AATTTGAATTCCAGAGTTTCCGGTGAAACCGGCTTGAGCAGAAAATCTGCGGCGCCAAATTTCATAGCCCTGACTGCGGTTTCCACAGTTCCGAAGGCAGTCATCATTACCACATGGGTGTCTGGTCTGAGTTTTTTTATCTGCTTTAAGGTCTCAATGCCGTCCATGCCTCTCATTTTCAAATCAAGCAGGACGACATCAAAGGGCGCCTCTTCTATTTCGATTACAGCCTCTTCCCCCGACATTACAGTCTGACAGCTATAACCTGCCCTGTTCAATGACTCTACTACAAAATCATTGACAAGTTTATCATCGTCGACTACTAAAACAATAAACTTCATTGTTGATTCTCCGATTGTGCGGCGTCAATTTTAGCCGGCAGTAAAATGTGGAAAGTTGTTCCTTCCTGCTGCTTTTCTGCAAGAAGAATTTCTCCTCCATGTGCCTTCACCAATTTCCAGGCGACAGCCAGGCCCAGGCCGCTGCCATCTTTTTTTGTTGTAAAAAAGGGCGCAAATATCTTTTGACGATGCTCAGCTTTTATTCCGGGTCCGTTGTCACTAATCGTTGTTACCGCAAGCTGCTCTCCAAATTCCAGCGGCAGCTTGTTTTTAAATAACTCCGGCGTCTCGTTTGATTCATAAGTCATTATTTCAACTGTTAATTTGCCGCTATCGTCCATTGCTTCCACTGCGTTTGTCAAAATATTGTAGAGCGACTGACGGAAAAGTATTTGGTCCAGCGAAATAATTACGTTTCTTCTGGCCAGATATTCAGGAAAGTTGAAATCAACTTTGGTCTGCTTGCCTGCTTCCGCTAATTGTGTGTTGAAATCCTCGATTATTGATTCGAGATATTTCAGATAAGAACTGTCTGTTCTGTTTAATTCGCTGAATCGAGTATAGTTTAGAAGCTTGGTAACTGTCTCGTTAAGAATTTCTGCTCCGCGCTTGATTTTAAGAACCAGTTTCATTTTGGGGTCGTCATCTTCTAAGTCTCTTTCCAGTAGCGATGCAAAACCGCTTATCCCCGACAAAGGATTGCGAACTTCATGAGCAATGACCGCTGCCATCTCCCCCAGCGCTGCCAGAGTGTTCAGTCTGGCTATTTCCTGCTCTAACCGCCGCACCTTTGTCATATCCTGAATTACCTCTACGGCACCTACAAATTTGCCGCTTTCATCTTCAAGTTTTGCCGTTGAGATTGACAAATTCAGCTCTCTGTTATCAGCCAACGTTATAATCTGCTCAGTAGCCGAAAACTCTTCTCCTGTATTAAATGTCTTGACCGCTGAAACGGCTGATTGGCCGGGCTCGGTTTTGATTACTTCTGAATATTTTCGGCCGATTACGCTTTTCTCTTCTATGCCAAAAATCGCCATAGCAGTCGGATTACAGTGTGTAATTACAGAATTTTGGTTTACAGTAATAACTCCTATAGGGACTGAGTTGAGCACGCCATTCAAAAATTCTGTGGCTGCTAAGTTGCTCTTGGTAAGTCTGACTAAATTAAGGTTGGTTCTGGCCAGTTCTAAATTTTGGGCAGTAAATTCTTCTTTAAGTTCGATATACTGGCGCTGCAGGTCATTTACTATGCGGTTAAAAGAGGCATATGTTTCTGCAAATTTTGAGACATCTGCCGATCCAGTTTGCCCGGTCATCTTCTTGATTGCTGTTGTTGTCCTCTCTTCCATATAGCTTTGCTACCAGTCTGCTGAGTCTAGACCGGCAGGCAAAGCTTTTCAACTAAAACTTTTTTTGGTGATACTTACTGCTTTAAACTGGCTTTATTCTTCGTCCGCTGAAGAATTGCTGTCATCAAGCTGCGATTTTAACGTCTTAAACAGCTTGTTGATATTAAATGGCTTGATTATGTAATCAGAAACTTTGGCCCTGATGCCTTCAACGGCGGTCTCAACCGATGGATAGCCAGTCATAAGAACAACCGGCATATCTGGAAACTTGGCCCGGACCTGCGAGGTCAAAGTGAGACCATCTATCTGCGGCATTTTTATGTCGGTCAAGACCAGGTCAATTTTTCTTGCTCTCAATATCTCGAGAGCTCTTTCACCGTTTTCTGCAACGGATATTGTCCATCCCTGCTGCTTAAAAAAATCATACAAAAGGTCACGAATTAATAATTCGTCATCTACTACCAGGATTGATGGCTGCTCCGTTTGATTTATTGTCACAGCTGCTGGCTATCTTTGACTGACCGTTACAGATTCCGAAGAGGCAAACGCCGCTTGTTCAGTTTCATGAATTTCAAAAATGTGTGCTAATTGAGTAATGTCAAAAATCTCCCGGACATACGGCGCCAGATTGGACAATGTCAGCCTGCCCTTTACAAGTCGCACTTCTTTCATGGCAGATATTAATGCTCCCAGCCCGGAGCTATTGATGAATTCTACCTGTTCCATATTGAGATGGATTCTGGTTGTTCCCGATTCGCAAAACACTTTTATTTTTTCCTTGAGTTCTTTTCCAGTTGTCAACTCAAGCCGTCCGTTCAGAGCAATTATTCTGGCACCGCTTTCTTCTCTTACGTCTATATTCATAATTTCCC
>JADFPZ010000222.1 GCA_022562075.1 Candidatus Zixiibacteriota bacterium
AATCATTTTGACCAGCTCTTTTTGGGTCGGGTCGTCTTTAACGTATTTCACGTACTGACGGTAGCTGTTCATTCCGAACTCTCTTATGCGACTTATAAGTCTGGCCTGTATTAATGGCTTCTTCTGCTCTGTCAGATTTATTCCGGCTTTTTCGAGAATCAGCTTGGAAATTGAGATGAACTCCTGCTCTGATAATTCAATCGATTTGCCGGCGGCTTCTAAGCCCGATATCATTTCAGCCACTTTTGACATTAATAGCTCCCATTATAATAATAGCAATGGCTTTACAGTTCAGTAATCTTTTCTGCTTCATCGACAGAAACAATATGTTTGCTTTGTATGAGAGTAGGAATTGTGGCTATGTGCCAGCTAACTCCGGCTGCAATTGCCAAAAGCAGAATTTGTACATAGGCATTGCTTACAACTACCAGGGCAGCATAGCTGATGCAAATCCAGATAAGAGAAATAGAAACAATTTTGATAGACTTAGCTACACCTTTACCATCTCTGTAATTTTTCAAATATGTTCCAATGTATTTGGCGTTCATGAGTCTGTCATAGCATTTTTGCGAGCTTCTGGCATAGCACCAGGCAGCAAACAAGAGAAAGCAGGTAGTAGGCAGGACCGGCACAAAGATACCAATTATTCCGGTAGCTAATGAGAGGGTTCCGGTAGCCATGAGCAGGCCGCGAACAACGGGACTGGTAGGTTTCTTAATGTTGGAGCCGTCCGAAGAAAATTCTATCGGACACTTGGCCATTTCCTGTAAACTGCTTGTCTCAAGAGTTGTCTCTGGTTCCAAAATGGCAGAGTTTTCATCTGAGAATTTGACTTTTGTTGACGGCACTTATGTTGTCTCCTGTCTGCCCAAAATTTTTCTTAGGTTATAAAACTTTCTTCATTAAAATTCCGGGCAGCTTCACAAAAAACTGCCCGGAATTGACAATCAATTATTGGAATTAAAATTCCTTCAAGACAGGTTTACCTTCGTCGTCATCAAGAGGAATCGCTGACTTGAAACTCTGCAAATTCGCAGGCTGTGCAGCCGGGAGCGGACCTGCAGCCGGGAGCGGACCTGCAGCCGGGGTCGGCTGTGCCGCTACAGGAGCTGCCACATTTTGTCCGTTTCCGGGTGTTGGGCCGGCAACTGCGGCGGCAATGCGGTTGACCGGCTCTGCGGTCGCTACGTTTGTGAGCTTGAACTTGCCTATCATAGCACGTAAGTCTTCTGACTGGCTGGTCAGCTCTTCAGCCGCACTGGCCGACTCTTCGGAGTTGGCAGCGTTCTTCTGGGTAATAGTATTGACCTGTTCAACACCGGTGTTAATCTGGTCAATACCCTGACTCTGCTGTTCTGAAGCAGCCGCGATTTCTGCCATGACAGTGCCAATATTCTGGATGTGTTTGTTGATTTCCTCGAAGTTCTGCATCACTTCTTCGTTGATAGTAACTCCACTATCAGCGTTTTTGACAGACTCTTCAATCATATTGGCCGTGTTCTTGGCAGCTTCGGCGCTGCGCATAGCCAGATTTCTTACTTCTTCAGCTACAACGGCAAAGCCTTTACCGGCATCACCGGCGCGGGCAGCTTCAACCGCCGCATTCAGAGCCAGGAGATTGGTCTGGAAGGCAATTTCATCAATGGTTTTGATGATTTTTGCAGTTTCATCAGAAGAAGACTTGATCTTAGTTACGGCGTCCGAAAGGCGTGTCATACTCTTAACACCTTTCTCAGCGGCAGTCTGCGCTTCATCGGCCAGGTTCTTTGATTGCTTGGCACTTTCAGTATTCTGCTTGGTAATAGTGTTTACTTCGGCCAGGCTGGCTGAGATTTCTTCTACCGAACTGGCCTGTTCAGATGAACCCCGGGCCAGTTCCTGGCTTCCGGCGCTAATCTGGTTAGAGGCGGCTGCTACCTGACCAGCACCAACTGCTGCTTGCTGTAGTGTGGTATCAAGGTTGTCCAAAGCAACATTTAGTTGCTGCTGGCTGGTAGCGTATCCGCCCGCAAAACTGCCTTCTAAGCGTGAACTTAGATCGTTTTGCGCCATTTTGTCCAGCAATGCGCTGAGCGCCTTAATAAATTCTGCGGCTTCGTCCATTTTAGCCTGGACATCATCTTTGAGCGCTTCGACTTTTCCTCTGCGAGAATCGGTCAGGGCAGTGATACACATGGCTATGTCTGACTGGATCAAGGCATTAATGGCGTCTGTGAATTCATCGATTTCAGTCTGACTGGCTCCTGATTCACGAACAAATTTAATCACACCGTCACGGATCAGGGTGTACATTGCTATATACCAGTTAGAATCCAGATCAATGTCATCATGAATGCCACCCACTCTTTTGCGGGCATCTACGTAGGCATCATCTATAGTGCCGCCGAAAAGTGACAATAGATAGCGCTTGACTCCGGGGCGCTGTTTCTCTACTGTGGTATGCTTCTCAATAATTTGAGCGGTTTCAGGGTTGGCAAAGATGTATTTGTAAAAATCATCAATTAGTTCGTCAAGTCTGGCTGATACTATTTCGGCATAGGTGGCAACGATGCCAAGATGTTCTTCTTTAACTCCTAAGAAGGTGAGTCTTTTGCGAATATTGGGGTCGGTTACTGTTATCGTTCCCGATTTATATTCGCGGACTGCTTTAAGGTGCGTTACATCTGACCATTCCAGGTTATTGCCAACGTAGTTACCTTTGTTGTCAACAATGGCAGTGATGTTCAGGTCGAACAGGCATCTTCCGACCTTTATCTGGGCGCGATGAGGAAGATTTCTCGGATCGCCAAGGATTCTTCTCTGGTGCTCCGGATTTTTGTGGAAAATGTCAATACATGTTCCAATCAGCCTCTCCAGGCTGAATCCGGGGTATTGCGAAGTAAATTCCGCCAGATTCTTAGTAACAAGTTCGACTGTGGCCGGATTGGCTGATGTAATAATCAGGTCCCGGTCAACCATCATTGAGGCAGTTCTTGAGCCTTCAACCGCTGCCTGATAGCGAAATACTTGATCTTTTGAGCCCGAAGATTTTTTGGGCTTTGCTTTTGGCTTTGATGTGCGTGCCATTTTTCTTCTCCTGTTTACTTTGTTTATTTTTGTTACTTTTTATTTTCGTTCATTTTCCTATGTGGCAGCAACTTCTTCCTCAGACTCTTGAGGCTCTTCAGTTGTTTCTGCCGCTTCCTCTGCCTTTTCCTCAGCTGTTTCAGAGGCGGAATCGGATTCTGCATCGACCTGAGCTAATCCTGTTTTGGCTTCTTCCGTCTTAAGCTTAATCAGAGAATCATCGGCTATATCTTCAATCAATTCCATGTCTTTGGAGCTGATAATCTTGTCAATGTCCAAAAGCAACTTGACATTGTCATCAGATTTACCAATTCCCAGGATGTAATCCGTATTTACGGATTCACCAAATGACGGGGCGTCTTCGATTTCTTCGCTGGGGATGTCTAATACTTCTGAAACCTTGTCCACAACAATTCCCATCTGGACACCGCTGCATTGCACAACGATAATGCAGGTTTCCTCTGTATTATCTACTGAGGGGAGACCAAATTTCAGGCGAAGTACCAATATTGGGATTATTTTGCCCCGCAAATTAATAACGCCCAGAATATGTCTGGGTGTACGCGGAACCGCGGTTACATCCATGATTCCTATAATCTCATGGACACTTAAAATTTCCAGCCCGTACTCCTCTTCGCCGATGTAGAAGGTAAGGAACTTTCCTCCCATTTCATTCCCGTTCTGGCCTGGATCACCGGCCTGGCTTTTTGCTAAGCTCAGAGCTTTTGATGCTTCTGCTTGTGTAGTCATTAGGACCTCCTAAGCTATCTCGTTGTTAGTTCTGTTTTTATGTTCACTTGCTTCTCTTATTTAACAGTTAATTGTTTGCAATAAATCAGCCGCCCTGCCAGTT
>JADFPZ010000026.1 GCA_022562075.1 Candidatus Zixiibacteriota bacterium
GAATACGAATGGCGGAAACAAAATCCTGGTCTCTCTGACATACGTAAAAAAGATTCCCAAAATCATTGTTAATGGCAGGGCGGTAACAGCTCCCCAGAAAAGAATTCGAAATTTCGGCTCTGATCTTTTTGCAAATATACTTGCTGCCCCTGCTACACCCAATAACCAGAGAAAGCCAAACGAAATCCAGAGCGAGACGACAGAATCAGCAGCTCTGGCTGTGTTTTCAAAATTATACGCGAATAGAGACCACCTATGTGGGTCAGCTGTTTGATACATTATTAGTGTGAACGTGCCATATATGATTATTGGGATAGACAATACCAGCGATAGTTTTCTAACTCCCAACTTTTGCCTGCACCACATTCCCTCTAAGAAGAATATTGGGTAAAACAATACCATCTGCTCTCTGGCAAAACAGCCCAGTGTAAAAAAGAGAGAGGCGACCAGCCAGTTACCCTTTAATAGAGCAGAAAAAGTAAGAATTAAAAACCCGTACATCCACTTATCATCCCAGGTATGTACCGGCTCAAAGTGGGCGCAGAGAATTGGAAATGACAGCATCAGTGCTACAAGACCAACCAGAGACCAGTTGCGTTCGAAGCCGAGATGTTTTAGATAATTGAAAAACAGCGGGCCGAGCAAGAAAGCCAATATATACTGCAAAATATAAAATGAGTCTTTGAGTGTAACACCAAAGATCTGACTGATTAAGAGCGTCGCGTGAGTTTGCGGAAAACGAATATTGTAAGGGTAATAGTTCAGATGAAACTCTATCGCTTTTGCCCAGGCTTCCGGATCAAGCAAAAGCGGCGTCCAGGTAGCTTTGAGATGCAAAATAAGCGAGACAACGATGCCTGTAGCTGTGATAGCCAGCACGTATCGTTTGTCTAAAATCTGATGGTATAGTCGTTTAAAATATTTCATTACTGTTTGATTGCTATTTTATGAATAAAGAAAAGTGAACACAGACTTGCTGTTCGGGCAAGATTTAATTTGGAGATAGCTGGTGTTGCAGGTGCCATTGTCATCCTGAGCGGAGTCGAAGGGTGACATGACGAGCATGGTTCGACTCCGCTCACCATGACAATTTTATTATTACTCCACCGTCACGCTTTTGGCTAGATTGCGGGGTTGGTCGACATGGCAACCGCGCAGCAGCGCAATATGATAAGCCAATAATTGAAGCGGTATAACCGACAAAAGCGGCGACAGCAGTCGGTGCGTTTCGGGAATATAAATGACATGGTTGGCGCGCTCGGCAATCTCGGTGTCGCCTTCGGTAGCGATGGCAATCACCTGGCCGTTACGAGTGCGCACCTCGGCAATGTTTGACATTACTTTTTCGTAGACCGGGTCTTTGAGTGCTATTACCACTACCGGCATGTTCTCGTCTATGAGTGCTATCGGACCGTGTTTCATTTCGGCGGCCGGGTAGCCCTCGGCGTGGATATACGAAATCTCTTTGAGCTTAAGCGCCCCCTCGAGTGCCACCGGGAAATTTATGCCGCGTCCTAAGTAGAGAAAATTATTGGTCTGGCAATACTGCTCGGCTATTTTTTTAATCTGGTCTTCGCTCTCAAATATTTTTTCTGCTTTTTCAGGAATTTTTTCTAGTGCTTCTATAAATTCCTGCCCCTGCTGAAACGATAGATTGCGCATCCGCGCTAACATGAGAGTAATAAGTGACAGCACTACCAGCTGCGAAGTAAAGGCTTTGGTCGAGGCCACTCCTATCTCCGGTCCGGCGTGGATATATACGCCGCCATCACTCTCGCGCGCAATTGTAGAGCCGACAACATTGACTATTCCAAACACCGAGGCGCCATGTTTTTTGGCTTCGCGCATGGCAGCCTGGGTATCGGTCGTTTCACCCGACTGACTGATAACAAACATGACGGTATCGGGCTCCATCACGGGTGAGCGGTAACGAAACTCCGAAGCATACTCTACCTCGACAGGTATTCTGGCCAGTTCTTCTATCATATATTCACCGATAAGTCCGGCATGCCAGGAGGTCCCGCAGGCTGTAATTACTATCCTTTTTATTTGTCGAAGCTGTTCCTGCTGCAGGTTAAGGCCGTTCAGACGCGAGATTGCCTCTTCAAAATTAAGCCGCCCGCGCATGGCGTTACGAAGTGTGGCGGGCTGTTCGTGGATTTCTTTGAGCATAAAGTGCTCATAGCCGCCTTTTTCAATCTGGTCGAGCGTCCAGGTAACTTCCTGAATTTGAGGGGCTATCTTTTCGTTTTCTATGGTAGTGATTTTATATTCTTCAGGAGTAACAGTAGCAATCTCGCCGTCTTCAAGATACACAACCTGATTGGTATGGTCGAGCATTGCGGCAACATCGGACGCTACAAAATTTTCATTCTCACCATGCCCGATAACCAAAGGTGAACCCATCCGTGCCGCGACTATTTTGTTTGGATCTTTAGATGAAATCACAGCGATGCCATAGGTTCCCTCAACCTGTAAAAGCGCCCGCCTGACCGCCTCGGTAAAATCACCGTTGTAGTTGAATCTGATAAGGTGAACCAGAACTTCGGTGTCAGTTTCGGTTTTCATTTTAAATCCCTGCCGCTCCAGAAATTCTTTTAAGGTCCGAAAGTTTTCGATTATACCATTGTGGACTAAAGCTATCTCTTCGGGAGTGTCCGTATGCGGGTGGGCATTGAGCTGATTTGGTACACCGTGGGTGGCCCAGCGGGTGTGACCGATGCCGCAATTACTTTCTAAGTCAAATCCATCGACAAGCTTTTCCAGTTGGGCGATCTTGCCGGGAGTTTTGGTTACTATCAGGCTGTGGTTATGAAGAAGCGCCACACCCGATGAATCATAGCCGCGGTATTCAAGTCTTTTCAGTCCGGCCATGAGTATCGGTAAAACCGGTTTTGGTCCAACATATCCTACTATTCCGCACATTTAGATCTGTCCCCTATTTGACAAAGTACTTCATCACTTTCTTGGTAAGCTCTCTCGAAAATTTCGCATTATTTGTTTCAACCATCAAGCGGAAAATTGGTTCCGTTTTAGACTTTCGTACCAGGAACCAGCCCTCGCTAAAATCTACCCTGAGCCCGTCTAATTTGCTTATACGAGGATTTGTAACGAAGTCTTTAACCTCTTTTCCAAAACTCTTGAGATTTTTATCAAAATTCGCGGGTTGTTTCGCTTTTGACTTTATAGTATAATAGCGGCTGAGAGTTTCTACGAGGTCCGACACTTTTCTCTTTTCTCCGGCCAAACAACTAAGTACCAGGGCTGCAGCTACCAGAGCATCGCGTCCGGCATGGAATGTGGGATAAATAACGCCGCCGTTCCCCTCGCCACCGATTACAGCTTTCTTTTTTTGCATCATCTGCACTACATTTGCTTCTCCGACTTTAGAGTAGTAGACTCTTGAACCTGATTTAACTGCTTCATCGGCTGTTACTTTTGAAGTTGAGATATTAATTACAATAGGGCCTTTGAAGCGTCTGGTAATTTCACGAACTGCTATGGCCAAAGTTAGCTCTTCGCCGATTGGCTGGCCCTTTTCATCAACTATGGCAAGTCTGTCGGCATCGGGGTCTGTGGCCAGGCCAATATCGGCTTTTCGTTTTAAGACTTCGCGCCCCAGCTGTTTTAGATTCTTCGGGACAGGTTCTGCTCCATGCACAAAGTTGCCATCGCTGTTACAGTTTATGCAGAACACTTTTGCACCGAGCTTTTCGAGTAAATCAGGAAGTGCCAAAGAACCTGCACCGTTTATAGCATCGACTACAATTATGAATTTTCTTCCGGCAATAGCAGATTTTCTTACGGCTTTGAGTGCCAAAGTTTTCTTGATATGCTTCCCAACCCAGTCTGTCTGGGTTTTTACTTTGCCGATTTTATTAAAAGGCACAAAAGAAAAATTTTGCGATTCATAAAGTTTTTCAATTTTGTCAAATTGTTCCGACTTTGCAAACTCTCCGCGCCTGTTAAAAAACTTCAGGGCGTTCCAGATTGCCGGATTATGCGAGGCTGTTATGCAGATTCCGCCTGCCGCTTTCAGTTCTTTTACCGCTATTTCAACTGTTGGGGTAGGCACGATGCCGATATCTATGACATTAATACCGGTTGCCTGCAGGCCTGAGATTACCGCTTTTTTGAGCATCTCTCCGGAGGAACGGCTATCGCGGCCAACAACGACCGTACCTCTTTTCAAAAAGGTTCCAAAAGCTGCTGCAAAATTTGTGGCAACGGTCGGGTCCAGACCGCTGCCGACAATTCCTCTGACTCCGGAAGTTGATATTATCAATGTCTTTTCAGGCATATAAGCTGTTAGTCTTTCTTACTTAATTGATGATACCGAAGATAAGCAAGCCGCTGTTTCAGGCAAGTTTTAGAATTATTTAGGATTGAGAATTTATCAGAAAATTTGATAGCCTGCCGAATCTCTTTATTCGTCATAGCAGTAAGCTTAACCAGCCGCCTGAGCGCTGTGTCTGCTTAATTCTGAGCGATGGAGCTGTGACTTGTACTGCATCTCATACAGTTTGTAATAAATACCGCCTTTTTGAAGTAACTCCTGGTGCTTACCCATTTCCCTGATTTCTCCATGGTGCAGCACTATTATCTTGTCTGCCTTTTCGATAGTAGAAAGTCTATGGGCGATTATTATCGAAGTGCGGCCCTCCAGAAGTTTATCCAGAGCTGTTTGAATCAGCTGCTCTGTTTCTGTATCAACTGAACTTGTGGCTTCATCCAAAATTAAAATCTGCGGATCAAAGGCCAGAGCTCTGGCAAATGACAGGAGCTGTTTCTGGCCGGTAGAAAGCGTAGCACCCCGTTCTTTTACCTCGGTGTGGATGCCGTCTTTTTCGTCTTTCAAAAAGCGGGAATAGCCAACCCGCTCTAAAGCCATTTTGACCTGTTCGTCGGTGATATTTTTATCGCGAAGTCTGACGTTGCTGGCGTAGTCACCGGTAAAGAGGAAAACATCCTGCAGTACCAGTCCCAGCAGGCCGCGCAGGTCGTCCAGTCTCATATCAGCGATATCAACGCCATCAATTTTTATAGCGCCCCGCTGCAGATTATAGAACCGAAACAGGAGCGAAACCAATGTTGTCTTGCCGGCACCGGTCGAGCCTACGATAGCGACTTTTTCTCCGGGGTTAACGCTGAATGAAATATCTTTCAGAATCCAGTCTTCGTCGTTATAGGCAAACCAGCTGTTTTCAAACTGAATTTTTCCTTTTACGTTTTTGATTATTTTAGGAACCAGAATTTCTTTTACGTCCGGTTTGGTATCCAAAAGATTAAAAATTCTCTCCGATGAGGCCATAGAGGCCTGCAAAATATTATACTTTTCAGACAGGTCTCTGATGGGGCGGTAAAATTTTTCGACCAGCTGAATAAATGCAACCAGCCCGCCAAATGTCAAAACTCCTTCGTAGATTTTTAGACCGCCGAAATAAAGCAGCAAAGCAACAGACAACGAGCCGATAATTTCTACAGTCGGGAAAAACATGGCGTAATAGTAAATAGAACGGAAGTGTGCAGAGCGCAGGCCTCTGTTGATTTCATCAAATTCGCCATGTGTTCTTTTTTCGCGATTAAACAGCTGCACGATACTCATACCTGTAATATGCTCCTGAGTGAAAGCATTTAAGACAGCCAGTTTGGTGCGTACTATGCGGTAAACATCACGGACTTTGGCACGAAATATCATTGTAGCGCCAATCAACAAAGGCAGAACTATGAATGTAATCAAGGCCAGCTGCCAGTTTAGATAAAGCAGAGCACCAACTATCAAGGTCAGCATAAATATGTCACCAATGACTGCGATGACCCCCGATGAAAACATTTCGTTGAGAGCGTTGACGTCGTTGGTGACGCGCGTTACTATTCTGCCAACAGGAGTGCGGTCAAAGTAGCCGGTGTGAAGTTTTTGAATATGCTTAAAAATCTGCATGCGGATATCATCCTGTACCCGCTGTCCCAGCCAGGTCATGATGTACAATTCCGCATAGCCGGCCCCAAAGGCTACCAGAATAGCTCCCGCGAAAGTGACAGCCAGCAGCCCCAGACCGGCGGCATCCCCTTGAGCAATGTAAGTGTCAATACCAGACTTTATCAGAAAGACCATGCCGACCTGCACCAAAGAGCCAATTATCAACAGCAGAACTCCGGCAGCTACCTGCGGTTTATAAGGACGCAAGTAAGTTAACAGCCGCTTCATCAGGCGAGAGTCGTAAGCTTTTCCGAGAGCTTCTTCTTTATGATAATTCTCTGCCGTCATCAGGCGTCCTCAAGCTCCCGTTCCAAAAGTTGACGCCGGTAGGTCTCGGCATACTTGCCGCCGGCAGCCATTAACTCCCGGTGTGTTCCTTTTTCTGCGATTTGACCGTCATCGAGATAAACTATCAAGTCAGTATCTTTGACAGATGACATCCGATGAGAAATAATAATCGCCGTGCAATTTTTTAATACGTCCTTGATGCGATGATTAATTTCATCTTCGGTTTCGGTATCAACTGCAGACATGGCGTCATCCAGAATAAGCAGGCGCGGCTCTGTCATAATTGCCCGGGCGATGGCAGTTCGTTGTTTTTGACCGCCGGATAATGTAATACCTCTTTCGCCAACCATCGTGTCGTAACCTTTGGGGAAATCGCTGACATCTTTATCAAGGGCCGCTGTACATGATGCAATCAGCATCTTTTCCTGGTCAATGGAATCTACACCAAAGCCAATATTGGAACCAACCGTATCAGAGAACAAAAAAGGCTCCTGCGGAGCAACGCCGATTTGATCTCTTAATGAATCAAGGTCCCACTTATTAATATCCACATCATCAATAAATATGCTGCCATCTGCTACAGGGAAAAGTCTGGGCAGCAAGGAAACTAAAGTTGTCTTGCCTGAACCAGTCTGGCCTACCAGTCCTATAGTTTGCCCCGGCTCAATCGTTAGATTAATATTACTCAGAATCTTTTTGCCGTTGTAGCCAAAACTCAGATTTCTAAATTCAATTTTGCCTTTCATCGGTTGTGAAAAGTTTGCGGCGGCTTCTCTTTTGACGTCCGGCTCGGTGTCAAGAATCTTATTTATTCTGCCAAGTGAAGCCAGACCTCTCTGATAGAGCGACACCACCCAGCCCATCGCAATCAAGGGCCAGAGCATCATTGAGAGATATGCAAAAAACGCTACCAACGTACCCAGAGAAATTCTTTTTTCAATTACTTCCACCCCGCCAAAATACAGCACCGACAGACTCAATAGAGCCGCTATGCCCATAATCAAAGGCATAAACAACGCCTGAACTTTGGCCATATCCATATTGACGCCCATATATTCATTGGACCTTACCTGAAAGTTTTCAGTCTCGGCATCTTCCTGACTATAAGCTCTTACCACCCGGATTCCTGACAGGTTTTCCTGAGCGGCTGAAGTCAGCGATGCAAACTCTTCCTGTATTCTGAGTGAGCGGGTATAGAGTAAATTACTCAAACGGTTAACAATCAGCGGAAAGAGAACCATAGGTATTCCGGCATACATTGTCAGTTTAGGCGACAGAGACAGCATAAGAGGTATGGCCACTACCAGAGTTATGAAAGTGTTTGAAATGTGCATTATTCCGGGGCCGACCATCATTCGTACCGCCTCAAGATCATTGGTGACACGCGCCATGATATCGCCGGTGCGGTTTTCGTGATAAAAAGTAGGGGTGAGTTTTAGAAGATGCCCAAATAGTTCGCTTCTAAGACTATATTCGATTTTTCGCGAAGTCCAGATTATTGTCCGTCTTGTAAAAAATCTGAAAATGCCTGCGGTTACGGCCAGAGCAATTGTAAGATATATAAACTCTAAGAGAACGCTCATGGGGGCAGAGTTTTCCATAAGGTCCAGAATAATCTTCATAATGTAGGGAATTATCATGGAGAGTGAGTTCGTAAGAAGAATGCAGACCGCTCCGGTCAGAATAACGCCTTTGTACGACTTTATGTATTTGAAGACTGTGGAGAGCTTTGATTTATTTTCAGTCGTAACCTTGTTTTTTTCCATAGGATTCATAAGCAGCAGCTATGAGAGATTATAAGAAGATATAACAGCATTTGCTATTAATAGTTCAAAATGTTGGCAAACAGATGGATTGAATCAATATTTAGTTTGGCAATCATTTCCAGAAGAGGTAGCCCACAGTAAATAATCTGCCCCTGCCCTAATCGTGAAACAGACAGAAGTGTCGCCCCGGAAGCTGTCACATATACGCGCTCGGCAGGTGTCACTATGGCCGAGGCCACCTCGACCGGCTTATAAAAAAGCGAAAGCAGATTTGTCTCGGTAATTCTGTAAGGTCGAGAAAGTATTCTTGCTTCGGGAATTTGGTTTTTCAGGGTTTCTTTTGAAACGAGTTCTGTGGTTGGAACTATCGCAGCCGGCAGCGACTTGATCGGCCAGTTTTGATTCTGCCCGAATACTACTATTGAGCCGCCTGCCCTGATATATTCTTCAAATCTGTCCCGCACTTTCCGGAAAGACGAATAGTTCCGGTAGGCTCCGGAGCCTATCGCAAGGACATTGTATGCTTTCAGATTGCCGACTAATAAGGTCCTGTCGGTAATAGGCTGAAAAGCAGCGTTGGTCATTCTTAATATATCTTCGAGAATTCCCGAACTGTCCGGCAGGAATCCAATCTTGACAGTATCAGCTATATGGCATTGGGCAATTCTGATTCTGCCGGAATCTGCTGCCACTACCTGGCCATCTACAATCAGCGAAACTCTTACTATCTGGATGCCCAGTTCAAACAGGTTAGAAATAGTAAACGGAATGCGGATTGTATTCGAAGTGGTAGCGCTTTGCAGGTCAATCTTCTGTTTATAGGCGCCGGCAAACATACCTTTGGGTGTTTTCAAGTCTATCTTGACAGTTCCCTCAAAATCATGAGGTTTGCTGATAACCACCTGCCAGTTGAGCGATTCTACGACGCGGTCAATATTTAGCCTGGCCACCGGCGGTAAAAAATAGAAATCAGGCAAGAACTGAATATTTAAGTCGGGTGACTCCCAGACAGGCACAACGTCTGATATAGTCAGCGGAATCTTAGAGTATGCTAATTCTGCGGTGAATCTTAGAGAGTCCGGCTGATGTGAATCGAGATATTTCTGATCTATTTCAACATAGTATTCCCTGACATAAGACTGATGGGGCAATATAGTTTTATCATCTTTGTTTAGAATGACTTCGGTGCTATCCCAGTAGGGATGAAATGAAATTTTTGAGAGTGTGATTTCGAAAGGACCGTCTACAACTACTGAGATTCTATATTTGAGCGAAGGTCCGCGCGGTGTATCGCGCAGTATGACGCTGCCTTCCCAGCTAAGGCCGACTGCTGCCAGAGCCGCTTTTTCTGCTTTGGCCATAACTTCTGACAGATACAGATCCAAACCGCTGGCGCTGCTCAATATTTGCTTGTAGCTGGCATGCTGGGTCAAATCATAGAGAGCGCGGTAACCTTCGACAACAAAACCAACATGCTCCTTGCCTTTGACATTTCTAGCCGCCCTGAAAGCAGATACAAACCTGTTTACCAGCAGTGAAAATGTCTTTCTTATCGGCCCGACCGGAAGAGCCACTTCTGCAACCTGCGGCAGTCTCAGGATGTCAATACCACTCAGAAAACCAGTGCCTGCTGTTTTGTTTGCACCATCTATTTCTATCCGCTGATAGTAGTTTAATCTGTCATAATCTGAGCTTAAACTAAATCTTCTGCCCAGCAATTCTCGTATTTCCATATTCATGCGATTTTCAAAGCGTTTGCTGAACTCCTGGGCGTTGACGATTATCTGTTCACTTTTCTCTTTGGAACCGTATTTGACCCGTTTGAACGCTTTTGAGACAGTAAACAGATTCATATTTGAGGAATTAAGCTTTTTAATCGATTTTATCCACCTATCAATGGACTGCTCATCAAAAGAGTTCTCAAATAGCAATAAATCCGGTTTTTGTTTCATGAACAGCCCCTTGACAGCATCAACTATTGAAATTGGGGCATTATTCCCCCGAATCAACTGATGCTCGAGAAGAATTTCGCCAACGGACGAAAAGACAGTTTACAATTGATTCCATTTTAATAGTATATCTTCCAGAAAGGAAAATAATAGTATTGCCATTAGATGATGATGTTCTTGGCTGGGGATGGGAATTGGACTATTATTTTGGCATTTTGACAATTCCCCCTGAAGTGGATACTCTAAGTGTAATTGTGCCCTTCAGATCTTTCGACTCTAATGATAATCTAATTCGAAGTGACACTCTGACGTTCAAAATGAATAGATATGAATCTCACAAGAAGAGCATATGGGTTGGGTAACTTTGGAATAGCGCCAAATGCCCTTAGGCACCTACAAGAAGACTCACGAATTCTCTTCGCTTGTTTTTTGCATAACATAACTATTGATTAGCCTGCATCATGCGGCGCTCGTCAATGTTTCTGTTGTTCCCGGTTGTTTTCTGGGGGATATCGTACATAGCAATCAAAGTTGTCCTGAGAGAACTTGAACCGGTCGAGATGATATCTGTGCGGTTTCTTCTGGCCGCACCGACTCTCTATCTTATTATTAGACTAAAAGGGCTGCATATTTGGCCGGTGCAAGAACCAGCTAAGCTGGTCTTCGCGGCGTTCATGATATTTCTGCATTTCTGGGTGATGGCGGTGGGAATGAAGGAAACAACCGCTTCCAACACTGCCTGGATTCTTACCACCGCCCCGATATTTATCGCAATTCTATCGTGGGTATACCTGAAAGAAAAATTCAGCGGCTGGCAGTGGCTCGGGTTATTCGTGGCCTGTTCGGGGGTTTGGTTTCTCACTTATAATGGCGATTTATCGAATTTTGCGTGGATTAATTCGCGCGGCGACATAATTGTACTTGGTTCGTGCGTCACCTGGGCGATTTATACAGTCGGAACGCGCAACATTACCAAAAAAGTCAACCCACTGGTAGCGACTTTCTGGATGATCGCCATCGCCGGATTGGTTTTCATTCCGTACACTCTTATGACGAGTGGGATTGAACGTTTCACAAATTTGCAGGATAATACTTACATCAGCCTGTTATTCTTAGGCGTTTTTTGTCTGGCGATTGCCTTTTGGTTGTGGTCCGAAGGATTAGCAAGGCAGACGGCCGCCGAAGTCGGTATCTATTTATATGTCGAGCCGCTTATTACTGTTGTAGGTGCCTGGGCGTTGATAGGCGAGAGCATAACAATCTGGCTAGTGGTGGGGGCGGTCTTGATTTCTGCCGGGGTTTACATTGCTGAAAAATACGGTGCGGTAAAAGTTGTGGAGCATGATGTATAGGGAGCTGAGCTAATGGGGCAGACCCTTCGGCTGCGCTCAGGACGGCGTGAGGACATCTGCCGCCCACGAAATGCATGCTTCGACTCCTTCGACGGGCTCAGGACAAGTGCAAGCTCAGTATGACAATTATGGAAGATGGATTCCCGCCTGCGCGGGAATGACAAGAAGTGCGGGAATGACAGAAAGAGATGGAATCTATCTTGATATCACCACCCGCAAGGAAAGCGTATGATAGCCGCTCGATTAATGTTATTCGCCTGCGTGATTTTCTGGGGCTGGTCGTTTGTGGCGACAAAAATTGCGCTTGATTATGTGACGCCGGTCGAAGTCATGGCGCTGCGGTATTTATTCGGACTGCCTGTACTTTTTTTGATTCTGCTGTCTAAGAAGATTAAACTCAAATTCGAAAAGCGTGATTACAAAGGCATCGCGCTCGGCGCAATAATAATCACAGTTCACTTTTTGATTCAAATCACCGGCATCAATTATACAACGGCGACCAACACTGGCTGGATAATTTCTGTTACGCCTCTGGTGATGGCGGTCATGGCGTTTTTTATCTTAAAAGAAAAAATCGGCATCAAGCAAATTGCCGGCATTGTCATTGCCACTATCGGAATTATTCTGATGGTTTCAAAAGGTGACCTGACAGACTTGAACTGGCTTGGTTCAGTCGGCGACTGGCTGGTGCTGGCCTCGGCTCACACCTGGGCGTTTTATACTATTGCCACCCGCGACGTTTCTCGACGGGGAAGTCCGCTGTTAGTTTCAATTGCCGTGTTAACTCCCTCGGCGATTGTCATATTTATCTATGTACTATTTACGTCGGATATGTCAAAATTTTTGCTGCTGCCGCTTGAGCCGCTTTTGGCTCTGATGTTTCTGGGCGTGTTTGCTCTCGGACTTGCCCATTGGTTCTGGCAGGAGGGCATTGCAGCTTTGGGTGCGGCCGGTGCCGGGTTTTTCTTGTACCTGGAGCCGCTGGCTACGACTGCCTTGGCTGTGCCGTATTTGGGTGAGAATTTTGGGTTCTATGCTGCGATTGGTGGGGCGCTTGTGCTGGCAGGGGTTTTTGTGGCGGAGAAGAGGGGCCGCACGGCATGACGTAATGTTAGTCATCCTGAGCCTGTCGAAAGGTGACTGCGTTTAGCCTTATAGAGCATGCTTCGACTCCCACGAGTACGTGGGACCATGTCCGCTCAGCATGACGATTTTTTTACTAATGGGGCAGATGGGGACATCTGCCGCCCACGAAATCTTGAGTTGCTACTCGTAAGATTTAATAGCGCGGATGATTTCGCCGGGGCTTTGCACTTCTAATAATTCATCTCGCAACGATTCATATTGCAGAATTTCTGAGAGACTCTTAAAAACCCGCAAATATAGATTGTCGTCATAGGGCGGCGCGGCCATGATAAAAAACATACGCACCGGCTGATCGTCGGGGCAGTCAAAATCGTAGCCTTCACTTGAGCGGGCAAAAGCTATCATAAACTCTTTGGCCTGCATCGAGCGTATATGCGGAAAAGCCAGGCCGTGCCCGATAGCTGTAGTTGCTTTTTTTTCGCGATTGATAAAATCTTCGTAAAGTTTCTTGCGGTTACCGATGCGGGAATCGTTTTCCAGAAGACCGACCAGTTCATCAAGAATCTTCTCTTTCCCTGCGGTACGCCAGCGCACTAAAGAGTTTGATTCCTCTGGCGGCTCGATAATGGTTTCCATCTCGAGCTTGATTAAGTCTTCTGTTAAGTATCGCGATATATTCATAATGCTATTATTCTATTTTCGTCATTTTTGAATATAGTTTGATGTCTTTAAGTTCACAATGTCGGGAGTGCTTTGTTCAAAGCCTGTGCAGTAGTTGTCAGCTTGACTTATTATGGCCGTTTATATAGCTTTATTTTGATAAAATATGATGTGGCAAACCCTTGAATATTTTGCGGTTAAGGCCGATAAATACATATACGGCAATTAGTTAGAGGAGATTTATTGATCTCGTTTTCTGAGCTTAAACGAACACATACCTGCGGCGAACTCAGGCCGTCCGATATTGGCGCCGATATCCGGTTAAATGGCTGGGTCAATGCCAATCGAAATCTGGGCGGCGTTCTCTTTGTAGACCTGCGCGACCGCTACGGAATTACTCAAGTTGTAATCGATCCCAAATCAATTGACCAAAAAATGATGGCTGATGCCGAGCGCTGTCGCAACGAATTCGTGGTGGCGGTAAAAGGCAAAGTGGCAGAGCGTCCTGAAGGCACCAAAAACGATAAACTAAATACCGGCGAGATTGAAATCAATGTCAAAGAATTTCATATTTTGTCGGCATCAAAAACACCGCCGTTCGAAATTACAGACAACTGCAAAGCCAACGAACAGCTGCGGCTCGAGTACCGCTATCTTGACCTGAGGCGCGGTCCTCTGCAGCATAACATTCAGCTAAGACACAAAGTTGCCCTGGCAGTACGCAATCATCTGGATAGTGTTGGTTTTTATGAAATTGAAACGCCGATGCTGATTCGTTCTACTCCCGAAGGCGCCCGCGATTATGTTGTGCCGAGCAGAACCTACAACGGCAAATTTTATGCCCTGCCGCAATCGCCCCAGTTAATGAAACAGATTTTGATGGTCTCAGGGTTTGATAAATATTTTCAGATTGCAAGATGTCTGCGCGATGAAGATTTACGCGCCGACCGTCAGCCCGAGCATACTCAGATAGATTTGGAAATGTCTTTTGCTACCCCTGATGATGTTTTTGCAGTCATAGAGAATATGGCGGCGGCTTTGTTTGACGAAGTTATGGATATCAAAATCAAAACCCCGTTTCCGCAGTTTACTTATGAAGAAGTAATGAATCGCTGGGGCATAGATAAACCGGATCTTCGCTTCGATATGGAATTAGTTGATTTGACCGATATTGTCAAAGACTGTGATTTTAAAGTTTTTGCAGAAAACGTTTCCAAAGGCGGCGTTGTTAAAGGTATTGTTTTAAAAGGCGGCGGCAGCTACTCGCGCAAAGAAGTCGATGACCTGACCGACAAAGCCAAAGAACTTGGCGCCGGCGGCCTGGCCTATATTTTAAGAACTGAAAGCGAAGATAAGTCACCGATTCTCAAATTTATCGGTGAGTCAATCAAAGACAAACTCTGTGAGAAGGCCAAAGTTGCCAAAGGCGATGCCTTATTTATTGTCTCAGATAAGAAATATAAGACAGAATCGGTTTTGGGGCAGCTTCGTCTGCATTTAGGCCGCCAGCATGACTTGATAGACAAGAGCCGCTGGGAATTTTTGTGGGTCAAAGATTTTCCGCTTTTTGACTATAACGAAGAAGAAAAAACATTCGATGCCATGCATAATATTGTCTCACATCCCCACGAAAGCGATTTGAAACTGATAGACGAAGGCTTTGATACGGACATTTCGACTGATAGTCCTGACCATCCCTGGCGCCGAGCCAGAGCCTTGCAATACGACTGGGTCATAAATGGCTGGGAGATTGCCTCGGGCGGACAGAGAATCAATCGCAGAGATTTGCAGGAGAAAGTTTTAAACATATTAGGTATTGATAACCAGCGCGCCGAGAAGATGTTCGGCTTTTTGCTGCGGGCGTTCGAATACGGCGCCCCTCCGCATGCCGGCATAGCAGCAGGTCTTGACCGCTTGGTAGCGCTTATGACCGGCAGTGATTCCATCCGCGATGTAATTGCCTTTCCGAAAACAGCCAATGCAATTTCGCCGATGGATGGTTCCCCGACAGAATTAGATGCCGATCAGCTCGAAGAGCTGGGCTTGACCATAAAATCTTCACAGAAAAATTAGCAGGACAAATTATGACTGTTGATACAAGCGAAAGTGTTCAAAGAAATTTTGTAGTCGAAGGCATCGACCAGCGGCTGCTCTTTGGCCAGAATGACGTAATTCTGCGGATAATTGAATCCCGTCTGGGCACCAGGATAATAGCGCGCGGAGACAAAATAGTTGTCGAGGGCCTGCCCGCCGACGGAGAAAAAACGCTGAGGGTCTTAAGCGACCTGGTGACGCGCATCAAGCAAGGGGAAATTATAACTGAACAGTATGTCAACTATGCCATTGGGATGGTGCAGGAAAATGGTATTGGTCCGGCTGATTCTATTGCAACAGAATCATTATTATCAAGCTCGCTGAAGAAAAATATAAGGCCGAAGACTATCGGACAAAAAGAATATGTCGAGCTGGTTGACAAAAACGATATTGTTTTTGCAATCGGCCCGGCCGGCACGGGCAAGACCTATCTGGCAGTGGCTATGGCGCTGGCCGAACTTAAGGCCAAAAAAGTCGAGCGAATCGTCTTTACCCGTCCTGCTGTAGAAGCCGGTGAATCACTTGGTTTTTTACCCGGTGATGTGCGCGCCAAAGTCGACCCTTATTTGCGGCCGGTCTACGATGCCTTATATGATATGATGCCCCCGGATAAAATCAGAAAACTTCTTGAAATTGGAATTATCGAAATTGCTCCACTGGCTTTTATGCGGGGCAGGACATTAAATGAATCCTTTTTGGTTTTAGATGAAGCCCAGAATACTACCAGCCCCCAGATGAAAATGTTCTTAACCAGGCTGGGCGAGAAGTCAAAAGCCGTCATTACCGGCGATATAACACAGATTGATCTGGATGCGGGCAAAGCCTCGGGTTTGGTAAAGGTTCAGAAAATACTTGGAAATACGCCCGGTATAGGATTTGTTTATCTTACCGAAAGGGATGTTGTAAGGCACCGTTTGGTGCAGAGCATAATAAAAGCATATGAGAAGCACGAATCAGCGGGCAGAAAAAATCGCTAAAACCAATTCAATATAAACAATGTTTTCATCTCCGCTTCTAAAATTAAAAAGAGCCATCAAGCGCGCTCTCAAAGTACAAAGTGCCAGCCGTCAGATTCATAAAGCTGATGCCCGGAGTAAATCTCAGAAGCTGGCTATCCTGCTTATTTCGGCCATACTGATAGGAGTCTTTTATCCGGGAGATGAACTTCTTGACCCGCTTGATATGCCGCGCGCCGGCGATATTTCCTACGAAGATATCGAAGCTCCCTTTCGCATTCCGGTAACTAGAACCGATAAAGAGATTAAGGAATTAAGAAACGAAGCCCGGCTGTCGGTGCCGTATGTTCTCGACTATGATACCGGTATCGTCACTAATACGATAGAACATCTGCACTTATTTTTCGGCATGATTGACTCTTTGAGCGCGAATTTGCGAAACCGGCCGGAAATCGCCGAAGATAAACTTGTCGAAACAGTTTCATCACGTTTCCCGATGATGAGCGAAACGGCTATAAGGCGGTCTATTCATATAGAATCATCGGAGATAGTCGCCTCAGCACTGGAGAACATATTCTTAAATAAATTCTATGAAATCGGAATGATTTCCGATAAGAGTGTTCTTTCGGACCCAAAGATAAAATTTGTCATTGTTAGAAAAGGCGAAAAAGAGTCGCTTCATAACCGGAAAAGATTAATCGATGTTGCTGAAGCACAGACGATACTGTTGCAGTCGCTGGAAAAATTGAACGACATTGAATCAATTGATGTAGAGTTATACAATCTGATCGGCCGCTCTTTTTTACATCCCAACCTGCATTATAACGCGTCGGAGTATCTGGCCAGGCTGAGGCAGGAGTTTGACGAAATCTCTGATGTTAAAGAAGTCGTCAAACAGGGGGATATAATAGTTCGGGCAGGCGCCAGAATCACCAAAGACCAGGAACGAAAAATTGAAATAATGACCGGGATACTGCAAAGACAGGCTGTCAAAAATGGCTGGTTTTATGCAGCGGTGCCGGTGGCAGGAAGAATTTTATTAACCTTTTTGGCCTTAGGCCTTTTGTTTTTGTATCTGTTTTATTTCCGCAGCGATGTTTACAATTCAAATAAGAAACTTCTGGCAGTTCTCTTAGTTTTTGCAATCCAGCTGGTCTTCATAAAATTCGCAGCTAACTTTGATATACCAATTTATGCATTTCCGGTAGCAATGCTGCCAATTGTAATCACCGTCTTGTTTGACGCCCAGATTGGAATAATTTCTGCCATTGCTCTGGCACTGCTGCTTGGTGTCATGCACCGTTTTGATTTCACCCTGACATTTTTGACCATTTCAATGGGCACAGTGACAAGTTTGATATCAAGTGAAGTCCGCCGCCGCACGCAGTTTATAAGAATCGTGATGACAACCGTGCTGTCCTACATGATTTTCGTAATAATGATTGAAAGCCTGAAACTTAATCCGGCCGGAGACCTGCAGACATTGCTGCTATATGCGGCAGGCTCTGGCTTTGTCTCTGTGGTACTAAGTATTTTCTTTATACCTTTTGTTGAGACTCTTTTCAGTATTACCACAGACTTGACTCTGCTGGAGCTGTCAGATTTAAATCACCCGCTTCTAAAACGGCTGGCCCTGGAAGCCCCGGGTACTTATCATCATTCGATATCAGTCGGCAATCTTTGTGAAGCAGCAGCCAAAGCCATAGATGCCAATCCTCTTTTAGCAAGAGTCGGCGCTTATTTCCATGATATTGGAAAAATTGAAATTCCGGAATACTTTGTAGAAAACCAGCTAAGCGTAAAATCCAAGCATGAGCAGCTGACACCAACTATGTCGGCTTTAATTCTTTCTTCTCACGTGAAACGAGGCCGGCAGCTTGGAGAAAAAGAAGATATTCCGG